>JAYUYW010000265.1:0-4228 GCA_043752325.1 Rhodanobacteraceae bacterium
AAGCTGCCGATGGCGATCAGGGCGATGGCTTCGAGGGTTCTCATGCGCCCAGTGCCTTGCTGATCTGGTAGGTCAGCAGCGACGCGAGGTAGGCCAATCCGAACAGATAGCCCAGCGTAATCCACACGTAGCGCCAGCTGTTGGTTTCGCGCTTGATGATCGCCAGCGTGGAGAGGCATTGCGGCGCGAACACGAACCACGCCAGCAATGACAGCGCGGTTGCCAGCGACCATTGCGCGGCTACGATTCCGCCCAGACTTTCTTCGTTGCCGGACAGTGCGTAAACCGTTGCCAGCGACGACACCACCACTTCGCGCGCGGCCATGCCCGGCACCAGCGCGATGCTGATCTGCCAGTTGAAACCGAGCGGCGCGAAGATATAGGACAACCAATGGCCCAGCGTGCCGGCGAGGCTGTAGTTGATCGCCGGTTGGGTGGAGCCTTCCGGCGCACCCGGGAAGGTCGAAAGAAACCAGAGCAGCACGGTCATCGTGAAGATGATGCCGCCGACCCGGCGCAGGAAGATCATCGCGCGTTCGTACAGGCCAATCAGCACATCGCGCGGGTGCGGCATGCGGTAGGCCGGCAGCTCCATCATCAGCGCATGTTCGGTGGTGTCATTGCGCATGCGCTTGATCACGTATGCCACACCCAGCGCGCTGACGATGCCTGCCGCATAGAGCACGAACAACACGATGCCTTGCAGATTGAAGATGCCGGCCACCGTGTTGCGTGGAATGAATGCCGAAATCAGCAAGGTGTACACCGGCAGTCGCGCCGAACAGGTCATCAATGGCGCGACCAAAATGGTCGTCAAACGATCGCGCGAATCCTGAATGCTGCGCGCGGCCATGATGCCGGGAATGGCGCAGGCGAAACTTGAAAGCAGCGGAATGAACGAGCGGCCAGTCAAGCCTGCACTCAACATCATGCGATCCAGCAGGAACGCGGCGCGTGGCAGGTAACCTGATTCTTCCAGCGCGAGGATGAAAAGGAACAGCATCAAAATCTGTGGCAGGAAGATGATCACGCCGCCGAGGCCGGCGATGATGCCGTCGACGATCAGGCTGTTGAGCAAACCTTCCGGAAGGACGGAACCGACCCAGCTACCGAATGCGGTCGTGCCAACATCGATCAAGTCCATGATCGGCGTCGCCCAAGAAAACACCGCTTGGAAAATCAGGAACATCACCGCTGCGAGCGCGACGAGTCCGAACACGGGATGCAGCAACCAGCGGTCGAGCGTGTCGTCGATTTTCGCGGTCAGGCGCGGCATGGTGACCGCGCTGGAAAGCATCTCGCGCACCTGTGCGTGCAGCGATCCGCCCTCGCCCACTTGCTCGGGCACGCTCAACGTGAGTTTGTCGATGCGCTGAACCAGGTCGACCGAGCCACCTTGACGGACGGCAATGGTTTCGACGACCGGGAAGCCAAGCTGGCGCTCCAATTCCTGCGTATCGATACCAATGCCACGCCGCTTGGCCGCATCCATCATGTTGAGCGCGAGCACCATTGGTCGGCCCAGCGCGCGCAGTTCCAGCGCGAAACGCAGATGAAGGCGCAGGTTGGTGGCGTCTGCCACGCAGACGATCAGATCGGGCAGCGGCTCGGACGCATGCAGGCCCTTGCATACATCGCGCGTGATCGCTTCATCGGGACTGGCCGCATCCAGGCTGTAGGCGCCGGGCAAGTCGAGCACGCGAACACTGCGGCCCGATGGCGCTTTGTAGAACCCTTCCTTGCGCTCGATGGTAACGCCGGCGTAGTTGGCGACCTTCTGGCGGCCACCGGTCAGCTGGTTGAACAGCGCCGTCTTGCCGCAGTTCGGGTTACCGACCAGGGCCAGCCGCAGTTCGTTGTCGATGGCGGCTGCGTCAGACATTGATGTGCTCAACGCGAACGCGCGCGGCTTCGGAACGGCGCAGCGCAAAGCGGGTGAAACCGATCTGCACCAACAGCGGATCGCCGCCCATTGGCGCCGAAGCGACGATCACCAGTGGCTCGCCGGCGACAAAGCCCAAGTCACGCAGGCGACGCGCAATCACATCGTTGTCGCCAAGGCTTTCGACCTCACGTACGATGGATGGCACCTTGGCAGCAAGCTCTGAAAGCCGCACGGAACACTCAATACAAATAAGAATGGTTTGCAATTGTATGCTCTGTCTACGGCGTTTCACAGGGCGTCAATCCGTGAACTTGCCAATTCCGACGAATTCCAGAGGCACCCGACGCCGAACCACACGTGCCCGTAACGACCACAAACGAAAAACCCGCCAATCGGCGGGTTTCTCAAAAAACGATGAAGCCGTGCTTACTTGATCTTGCCTTCCTTGTACGGCACATGCTTGCGGACGACGGGGTCGTATTTGCTGACCTCCATTTTTTCCGGCGTGTTCTTCTTGTTCTTGTCGGTGGTGTAGAAATGGCCGGTACCGGCCGTCGAAATCAGGCGAATCTTGTCGCGCTTGGTTGCCATATCGTTCTCCTCAGACCTTTTCGCCGCGGGCGCGGATTTCGGCGAGCACTACGTCGATGCCCTTCTTGTCGATGGTACGCAGGCCGTTGCCGGAAACCTTCAGCTTGATCCAGCGATTCTCGGTAGCAACCCAGAAGCGACGTTCGTGGAGGTTCGGCAGCCAGCGGCGGCGCGTTTTGTTGTTGGCGTGTGAAACGTTATTACCGGACTGAACAGCTTTTCCGGTGACCTGACAAACTCGTGACATGGCGAACCTCGTCATTTCGGTATGCCACCCTTGGCCAGGATGACGGCGGCCCAGCGGCGACGATGCGCCACGCGATGCTGGAAAGTTGATTCGGTCCGACGAAGGACGCTATCGCGTCAGTTATCGTCAAACGCCTGGTTGAGGCCGGCCCTATTGAGGCTGGCCCGTATCAGGCTTGGTCGGACAGCCGCGCTTTATACGCGATTCTCGTGCAGCGGGCAAGTTTTTCTGGCGGAAAACACCTTGTCGACGCATCGCAGACCACATGACGGCACTGCGGGCGAGCGAGCCGTGGTGTTGCTGCCCAAAGCCTGATCATGGTTGCATCTGGTTGCCGCGGCAACGGATGGCGCGGTTGCTTCAGTCAGGGTTGATTTGAACCGTCGAACGCACACTTTATCCGGATGAAATCGAGAACGTAGCGCGGATGAGAAAGTCCGACCTTATCGAGTTGAGAGCTGAAGGGCTGTACTGCCCTGCCGGCGATTTTCACGTTGACCCGTGGCGTCCGGTAGCCGACGCCATCATCACCCACGCCCACGGCGATCACGCACGCAGCGGCTCCGCCAACTATCGCGCTGCCGCAGTCGGTCTGGACATCCTTGCCGAGCGCATTGGCGATGGAGCACCCATCCAACCGCTTGCTTACGGCGAACGGGTTCAGGTCAATGGCGCGACCGTGTCGTTGCATCCCGCCGGGCACATCCTTGGTTCCTCGCAGGTACGCATCGAGGTCGATGGGCGTGTCTGCGTCGTCTCGGGTGACTACAAGCGCGCACCCGATCCAACCTGCCTGCCGTTCGAAGTCGTGCCATGCGATGTCTTCGTGACCGAAGCCACGTTTGGCCTCCCGGTCTATCGCTGGCCGCCGATGGACGAAGTGGCGGCGCAAATTCTGGCGTGGTGGGATGAGTGCCGCGACGCCAGCCGCGCTGCGGTCTTGTGTTGCTACGCACTTGGCAAGGCACAACGCGTGATGGCGGAATTGGCAAAACTGACGGATCGATCCGTGCAGCTTCATGGCGCGATGCTGCGACTGACCGAGCGCTATCGCGAAGCCGGTGTGGCGATGGTGCCCGGAGAGCCTGTGTCGGAATCTGCAAAGGGCCGCGACTTCGCTGGCGAGCTGATCATCGCCCCGCCATCGGCTGCCGGCTCTCCATGGATACGCCGGTTCGGCAACGCATCGATTGGCTTCGCCTCGGGCTGGATGCAGGTGCGCGGCAATCGTCGCCGGCGAGGCTGGGATCGCGGTTTCGTCGTCTCGGACCATGCCGATTGGCCGGCGCTGATTGATACGGTTCGCGCAACCGGTGCCAAGCGCATTCTGCCAACCCATGGCAACACCGATGCGCTGGTCGCGTATTTGTGCGAAGAGGGTTTCGACGCCGAAGCGCTGCACACCGAATACGGCGGTGACGACTGATGCGCCGCTTTGCCGAACTTTATGCGGAACTGGATTCGACCACCGCGACGTCAGCCAAGGTCGAGGCCATGGCGAAATA
>JAYUYW010000266.1:0-10403 GCA_043752325.1 Rhodanobacteraceae bacterium
AAAAGCAATGCCTTGAAGAACGCGTGGGTCATCAAATGGAAGACGCCAGCGGCATACGCCGATGCGCCAAGGGCAACCGTCATGTAGCCGAGCTGCGAAAGGGTGGAATAGGCAACAACGCGTTTGATGTCGTTCTGGACAATGCCGATCAGTCCGGTGAAGAGCGCGGTCGTCGCACCAATGATCAACACGAACGACAAAGCGGTGTCGGACAACTCGAAGATCGGCGACATACGCGCGACCATGAAGATGCCGGCGGTCACCATCGTCGCGGCGTGGATCAGCGCCGAAATTGGAGTCGGGCCTTCCATCGAATCCGGCAGCCAGATATGCAGCGGCACCTGCGCGGATTTCCCCATCGCGCCGACGAAGAGCGAGATGGCTACGATGGTCGCGACCGACCAGGGATGACCTGCAATCAACTCAACCGTGCGCACGCCAAGCTCACCGGATGTGTTATTCGCGTTGGCAAAAACCGTGTGGTAATCGAGCGTCCCACCAAACCACAGCAACACGCCGGCGATACCGAGCAGGAAACCGAAGTCGCCGACGCGGTTGACGAGGAACGCCTTCATGTTCGCGAACACCGCCGTCGACTTTTTGAACCAAAAGCCGATCAGCAGGTATGACACCAGTCCCACCGCTTCCCAGCCAAAGAACAGCTGCAGGAAATTGTTGCTCATCACCAGCATCAACATCGCGAACGTAAACAGCGAGATGTAGCTGAAGAAACGCTGGTAGCCGGGGTCTTCGTGCATGTAGCCGATCGTGTAAACATGCACCAGCAGCGACACAAAGGTCACCACTACCATCATCATCGCAGTCAGGTTGTCGACCAGGAAACCGACATTCGCGCTCACGTTTCCAACCTGGAACCAGGTGTAGATGTTCTGGTTGAACACCGTGCCGCCACCCCACACCAACTGGTAAAGCACCCACATCGACAAGCCACAACTGATCGTGACGCCGGCGATGGTGATGCAATGCGCGCCGGCGCGTCCGACCTGGCGACCAAACAGGCCCGCGACGATCGCGCCCAGCAGCGGCGCGAGCACGATGACCAGCAACAGGGTTTTCGATAGCGCCATCGGTCAGCCCTTCAACGTATCGACGTCGGTGACGTCAATCGTCGCGCGATTGCGGAACAGCACGACCAGAATCGCCAGGCCAATGGCCGCCTCAGCCGCGGCAACGGTGAGCACGAAGAACACGAACACCTGGCCTGCCGGGTCCGCGTTCCAGCGCGAGAAAGCGATGAAATTGGTGTTCACCGCAAGCAGCATCAGCTCGATGCACATGAGCAAGGTAATGATGTTCTTGCGATTGATGAAGATGCCGGCGACAGCAACGCAGAACAGGATCGCCGCGATGGTCAGATAATGGCCGAGACCGATGCTGGCAATCATGATGTGCGACTCCTCGGCGCCTCAGCGGCCATCTTGACCAGCCGTACACGATCATCGCGCTTCACCTTCACTTGGCGTGAGGGGTTCTGCGCCTTAACGTTGGTACGGTGGCGCAGGGTCAGCGGAATCGCCGCGATCACGCCAACGGTAAGGATCAATGCGGCGACTTCAAATGGCAGCAGGTAGTCACTGAACAATGCGCGTGCAATCCACACCACGTTCGATCCGCCGGCGGCTTCAGCGGGATTCGGCGGAAGATCCATGCCGATTGTGCGAACGCCGATCAACAACAGGATTTCGGCCAGCATGACCAGTGCGATCAGAATCCCGAACGGCGCGGACTTCACGAATCCCTCTCGCGCCGGCACCTTGTCAACGTCGAGCATCATCACCACGAACAGAAAAAGCACCATCACCGCGCCCACGTAAACCAGCACCAAGGCGATGGCGAGGAATTCGGCTTCCGCCAACAACCACAGACAAGCGGTCGAGAAGAACACCAGCACCAGGCTGAGCGCCGCATGCACCGGATGCCGGAAACTGATCACGCCGAGCGCAGCCAGTATCGACACCAGCGCGAAGGCGAAGAAGCAGAATGAGTGGAAGGTCACGTCGGCTTACTCCTGGTGCTCACCGGTAAGCCGCATCGCGGGCACGGTCGGCGGCAATCTCGTTTTCGAAGCGATCGCCGATCGCCAGCAGCTGAGTCTTGTTGACAATGTTCTCGCCGCGATTCTCGAAGTGGTATTCGTAAATACTGGTTTCGACGATCGAATCGACCGGACAGCTTTCTTCGCAAA
This sequence comes from Rhodanobacteraceae bacterium, assembly GCA_043752325.1. Lineage (GTDB taxonomy): Bacteria > Pseudomonadota > Gammaproteobacteria > Xanthomonadales > Rhodanobacteraceae > Dokdonella. Next base: position 2,207 of record JAYUYW010000266.1, read on the forward strand.
ATCCACAGAAGATGCACTTGAACAGATCGATGTCGTAACGCGTGGTGCGCCGCGTGCCATCCCCGCGCGGTGCCGAGTCAATCGTGATCGCCAATGCAGGGCAGACCGCCTCGCACAGTTTGCAGGCGATGCAACGCTCTTCGCCATTCGGATAGCGGCGCAATGCATGCAGGCCACGGAAGCGATTCGACTGCGGAATGTGTTCTTCCGGGTAGCGCATCGTGAACTTCGGCTTCCACAGGTATTTGAACGTCAGCCACAGGCCGGCGAACAGCTCCAGCAGCAACAGGCTCTTCAGGTAGGCGCTGATGCGCTTCATGCTTGCAATCCTTTCATTCGCCTAGCCACCGATGGTCACCCAGCCGAGATAGCGCATGCAGCCGGCGACAAGCAGCCAAGCGATCGTGATCGGAATGAAGACCTTCCATCCCAGCCGCATGATCTGGTCGTAGCGATAGCGCGGGAAAGTGGCGCGGAACCACAGGTAAAGATTGCAGAAGAAAAACACCTTGATCGCCAACCACCACCAGCCAGCGACGCCTAGAAGCGGCACCGATGCCGGGAACGGCGACAGCCAGCCACCCATGAACAGAATTGGTGCGAGGAACGCGATCAGGATCATGTTCGCGTACTCGGCGAGGAAGAACACCGCAAACGCGGAGCCCGAATACTCGACGTGGAAACCGGCGACGATTTCCGACTCGCCTTCGGCGACATCGAACGGCGCGCGATTGGTTTCCGCAACGCCGGAGATGAAATAGATCACAAACACCGGCAGCAACGGCCACATGAACCACTCACCGATACCGAGTGAACCGGCCTGCGCCATGACAATGCCGGAAAGGTTCAAGGTGCCGGCCAGAACGAGCACGCCAACCAGCGAGAATCCCATTGCGATTTCGTACGACACGGTTTGGGCAGCCGCGCGCATCGCACCGAGCATGGCGTAGCGCGAGTTCGACGCCCAGCCGGCGATGATGATTCCGTACACGCCCAGCGAAGTCATCGCGAGCAGGAACAACAGGCCGGCGTTGACGTCCGCCAGCACCACGCCGGCATCGAACGGAATGACTGCCCAAGCCGTGAGTGCCGGAATCAAGGCAAGCAATGGGGCGAGATAGAACAAGCCCTTGTTCGCCTTGCTCGGCAGAATTACTTCCTTGAGCAGCAATTTGAATACGTCGGCAAACGCTTGCAATACGCCGAACGGACCGATCTGGTTCGGCCCCATGCGCGCGTGCATCCAGCCGATAATCTTGCGTTCCCAGTAAACAAACATGGCAACTGCGATGATTAATGGCACCAGCAGCGCCAGGATCTTCAGCACGATCCAGACGGTCAGGCCGATATCGCCCCAACCGAGCAGGAACTGATGCAATGCATCGATCACGTCAGGCCCCCGTCATTGCGATGGCCTCGCCGCATGGCGGCAACGCGTCGGTTTGCTCGTAACCGGATTCGATCCAGACGCCACCACGCGGCACTTCCGGACTCAGCACGACGGCAAGAATTTGGCCGTCGATGCGCGTATTGCCACCGGCGATCAAACCGAACGATGCGCCATCGGCGGGGTGCACCGTTACGCACGCGCCGCGTGTGATTGGATGATCGTTCAGTGCCGGCGCGCGCCGCAGCACTGCGTCGGCACGATAGCTGGCGGTTGAGCTGATGCGGACCAAGCCATCGACCTTGATCGGACGTTCGGCCAATTGACCAGTGCCAGCGTTCGTATCGGACGTTGTGATTCCAGCGCGCAGCTCGGCGATGTCATTGAAGTCGAAACCTTCGCTGTCCATCGCGCCGCCTAGCGCGCGCAACACGCGCCAACCTTGTCTTGCGTCGCCAGGCGGCTTCACCCCGGCAACCACGCGTTGTGCGACGCCATCAAGATTGGTCATGCTGCCGTCGATCTCAGGCAACAAGCCAATCGGCAGGATGACGTCGGCTACCTGCTTGAGCGATTCGCTCGCAAACGCCGAGAAAGCGATCACCGTTGATGCCTTCTCAATCGCGCTCCAGCTCCGGGTACCGGCGGCGAAATCGGATGGTGATTCGATGCCGTACAGCACAAAGCCCTGGCGGCCTTTGACCAACTGATCATTGCTATCCAGACCATCAACCGATGGCAAGACACCGACACTTGCCAGGCCAATCGCATTCGCCGCCAGCGGAATCTCGTTGTATGCGCTGCCGGTCGCCGCGGCTAGATGACGCGCTGCTGCTCGCAGCCACGAGGCCTGCGGATGGCTGTTCGCCATTTCACCAACAATGATTACCGACCTGTTCTCTCCGGTTAGCGACTTCACGAGCGCACTGCCGTCGTCATCGGTTTCTGCAGAACCCAGCGCCGATGACAGCACTGCATGGTTCGCGGTATGCCCCACATCGACCGCAGCCCTGGAATAAGCAAGCATCGCGTCGACGAATCCACCGGGCGCTACGATCTGCTTGCTGTCCGGGGGATAGGTCAGGTCGAGGTCGATCGGGTTGATCACATGAACTTTTGCACCGTTCTTGATCGCCTTGCGGATGCGGGTGTTGAGAAGCGGCAGTTCGCTGCGCGGATTGCAGCCAATCAACACGATCGCGCTCGCGCGTTCGATGTCCGCGATAGGCATCTCAAATGGACATGCTGTCTTGCCATCGACAAGGTCAAGTTGGCGCAGGCGGCTGTCAATGTGGTCACAACCGAGATTGCGCATCAACTTGGCGAGCAGGAAACCTTCCTCCGTCGAGGTTGCGCCGTTCACGAGGCAACCCAGATCGTTTGCTGGAAGGCGACGCATGGCTTCAGCCGTCGCGCTGATCGCCGTCGGCCAATCCACTTCGCTCCAAACCCCGTCGCGCTTGAGCATCGGACGACGCGAACGATCCGACGCGTACATGCCTTGATGGCTGTAACGATCGCGGTCCGACAACCAGCATTCGTTGAGCACTTCGTTGTCGCGCGGCACGGTGCGCAGCACTTCGCCACGTCGTGTGTGCAGCCACAGGTTTGAGCCGAGCGCATCGTGATAGGCAATCGATTCGCGCGCGATCAGCTCCCAAGGACGGGCGCGGAAACGGAAAACCTTGTTGGTCAGCGCACCGACCGGGCAAACGTCGATGACATTGCCCGATACTTCACTCATCAACGGCTTGCCGACATAGGTGCCGATCTGCAAATTCTCGCCGCGCTCCATCCCCCCAAGTTCGTAGGTTCCGGCAACTTCGCTCATCACGCGCACGCAACGCGTGCACTGGATGCAGCGTGTCATTTCAGTTTCAACCAGCGGGCCGAGATTCTCGTCCGGAATCACGCGCTTGCCTTCGACGAAACGCGACACCGAACGGCCATAGCCGACCGACAGATCCTGCAACTCGCATTCGCCACCCTGGTCGCAGATCGGGCAGTCGAGCGGGTGATTGATCAGCAGGAATTCCATCACGTTGCGCTGCGCCGAAAGCGCGCGCGCCGACTGGGTCTGGATCTTCATGCCATCGGCGACGGGTGTTGCACATGCCGGTTGTGGCTTGGGCATTGGACGGCCGCCCATCTCGACCTCGACCATGCACATGCGGCAGTTGGCGGCGATGGGTAGCTTGTCGTGATAACAGAAGCGTGGGATCTTGATGCCGGCCTTGTCGGCGGCCTGAATGATCATCGATGACTTCGGCACGACCAAAGTCCTGCCATCAATCTCGATGCTGACGTGATCGGGCGGCACGCCGGGGCTCACGGCCTGCGCGCTCACGCGGCCTGCTCCTCGTCGACGCGGGGCGCGGCGCGGTCAACGTCGGGGCCGTCAACGATCGAGCGCCCATTGGCGATGTAGTACTCGAACTCGTGCCAGTAATGACGCAGAAAACCCTGCACCGGCCACGCGGCAGCTTCGCCAAACGCGCAAATGGTGTGGCCTTCGATTTGACCAGCGGCGGCTTTCAGCAGCTCAAGGTCTTCCGGCCTGCCGTGGCCATTGACGATGCGGTCGAGCACGCGATACATCCAGCCAGTGCCTTCACGACACGGCGTGCACTGGCCGCAGCTTTCCTTGTAGTAGAAGCGGCTGATGCGACGACAGGCACGCACCATGCAGGTCGTCTCATCCATCACGATGACGGCGCCGGAACCCAAGCCCGAACCGGCCTTTTGCAGCGCGTCGTAATCCATCGTGACATCCATCATCACGTCGGCCGGCAACACCGGCATCGACGATCCGCCGGGTATCACCGCTTTCAACTTGTGGCCGCGACGCACGCCGCCCGCCATTTCAAGCAGATCGGCGAACGAAGTACCTAAGCGAATTTCAAAGTTGCCAGGCTTGTTGACATGGCCCGACACCGAAAAAATCTTCGGCCCGCCATTGTTCGGCTTGCCGAGATTCAAGAACCAGTCGGCGCCATTGCGAATGATGGCTGGTACTGAAGCGTAGGTTTCGGTGTTGTTGATCGTGGTCGGCTTACCGTAGAGGCCAAAGTTGGCGGGGAACGGCGGCTTGAAGCGCGGTTGGCCCTTCTTTCCTTCCAGCGATTCCATCATCGCGGTCTCTTCGCCGCAGATATAGGCGCCGGCACCCAAGGCCGTATGAATATCGATATCGATACCTGTGCCATTGATGTTCTTGCCAAGCAGACCAGCGTCGTATGCGTCCTTCAGCGCCACCTCGAAATGCTCGAACGGCTCGTGATGGAATTCGCCACGCAAATAGTTGTAGGCAACGCTGGAACCGGTGCAATAACAGGCAATCAACATGCCTTCGATCACCGCATGCGGGTTGAAGCGCAGGATGTCCCTGTCCTTGCAGGTACCGGGCTCGGATTCATCGGAATTGCAAAGTATGTATTTCTGACCCGGCGCCGTGCGCGGCATGAACGACCATTTCAACCCGGTCGGAAATCCGGCGCCGCCACGACCACGCAGCGACGATTTCTTGACCTCGTCTATCAGGGTCACAGGATCGGTTTTCTCGGCAAGGATATTCTCCCATGCCTTGTAGCCTTCCGCCCTGCGATAACTTTCCAGCGACCACGGCGTGTCGTAGTGCAGGGTCGTGTAGACGACCTGGTGTTCCTGCGGTGCGGGACCGACGGCCATCCTCAATCCCTCACTTGAGTTTATCGAGCAGCGCGTCGACTTTGTCGGCGTCGAGCTTCTCGTGATAGTGGCCATTGACGACCATCATCGGCGCGCCGCAGCAGGCGGCCAAGCATTCTTCCTCGGTCTTGAGGTAGATGCGGCCATCCGGCGTGCTCTCGCCGAGCTTGATTCCCAGCTTCTTTTCGCAATGCCGCACGATGTCTTCGGCGCCATTGAGCCAACACGATATATTTGTGCAGATGGCGACGTTGTTGCGGCCAACCGGGCTGGTCTCGAGCATTGAGTAAAACGTCGCCACTTCGTAGGCCCACACCGGCGGCAGCGAGAGGTAGCGCGCTACACCAAGGATCAGGTCGTCGGTCAGGAATCCACCGTTCTGCTCCTGCGCCACGAACAGCGACTGGATCAGCGCGGAGCGCTTGCGATCAGGCGGGAATTTTGTCACCCAGTGATCAATGTGGGCGCGCGTTTCCGCGCTCAACACATCTTTGGGAACAACGTCCTTGATCTGCTCGTAGGTGCCGGTCGGTTTCATCGATCAACCTCACCAAAGACCAGGTCATACGTGCCAATCATGGCGACCACGTCCGCCAGCATGTGGCCGCGCACGACAGCATCCATCGACGACAAATGGGCGAAACCCGGTGCGCGCAAGTGCACGCGGAACGGCTTGTTGGCGCCATCGGAAATCAGGTAGCAACCGAACTCGCCTTTCGGCGCCTCGACCGCGGCATAGGTTTCGCCGGCCGGCACGCTGTAGCCTTCACTGAACAATTTGAAGTGATGGATCATCGCTTCCATGTCGTCTTTCATCTCGACACGCGAAGGCGGCGCCACCTTGAAATTCTGCACGATTACCGGTCCGGGATTGGCGCGTAGCCATGCCACGCATTGCTGGATAATGCGGTTGGACTGACGCATCTCTTCGACGCGGACTAGATAACGGTCGTAGCAATCGCCCTCGACGCCAACCGGTACGTCGAAATCGACTTCGGTGTACTTCGCATACGGCTGCTTCTTTCGCAGGTCCCAAGCAACGCCGGAGCCACGCAGCATCGGGCCGGTCATTCCCCAACTTTTCGCGAGTTCGGGGCCAATGACGCCTATGCCGACCGTGCGCTGCTTCCAGATGCGATTGTCGGTGAGCAATTCCTCATACTCGTTGACCCGATTCGGGAAATCGTTGCAGAACGCTTCAATGAAGTCGAGCATTGAGCCTTCGCGCCAGCGATTGAGGCGCTTCAGGTCATCGCCCTTGTGCCAGCGCGATTCGTTGTACTGCGGCATCTGCGCGGGCAAATCACGATAGACGCCGCCAGGGCGGTAGTAGGTCGCATGCATGCGCGCGCCCGATACCGCCTCGTAGCAATCCATCAATTCCTCGCGTTCGCGGAACGCATAAAGGAACACGGCCATCGCGCCGAGGTCAAGACCGTTGGAACCGATCCACATCAGGTGATTCAGGATGCGGGTAATCTCGTCGAACATCGTGCGGATCCACAACGCACGTTCCGGCGCTTCGATTCCGAGCAAGTTCTCGATCGCCATCACATAGGCGTGCTCGTTGCACATCATCGAGACGTAGTCGAGGCGATCCATGTAGCCGATCGACTGGTTGAACGGCTTGGACTCGCACAACTTCTCGGTACCGCGATGAAGCAGGCCGACATGCGGATCGGCACGCACTACGGTTTCGCCATCCATCTCCAGCACCAGGCGCAGCACGCCGTGCGCGGCCGGATGCTGCGGGCCAAAATTCATCGTGTAGTTGCGGAATTCCTGCATGGGATCAGCTTGCCTTCGCTGGTGCGGCAGCCGGAGCGGTCAGCGCGCCTTCGGCCATGGCCTGCTCGTAGCGCGAATCGTCACGGATGGTGCGCGGTACCAGCACGCGCGGCTCGATCGTCACTGGCTGGTAGACCACGCGGCGCTGTTCGGCGTCGTAGATCACTTCAACGTTGCCAATCAGCGGGAAATCCTTGCGGAATGCGTGGCCCACGAAACCGTAATCGGTCAACAGGCGGCGCAGATCCGGATGGCCCTCGAAAACAATCCCAAACATGTCGAAGGTTTCGCGCTCGAACCAGTTCGCGCCGGGATGCAGGCCGGTCAGCGAAGGCATCATCGGCACGTCGTCATCGCTGCAAAACGAACGCAGGCGGACGCGTTGATTGTGCTCAATCGACAGCAATTGCACGACCACCGCGAAGCGATTGGGAACATCAACCTTGCGCGGGCGTTCCGCCCACGTGAAGCGACCAGCCCCCTCGCCTTCTACGCCACGCGAATACCCTTCTGCCGATACATGGGTAGTGTCCCACTCATCGTCGCCGTAGCTCAGAAAGTCGACGCCGACCACGTCGATCAGCATGTCGAACTGCCACTCGGGCGCGTCAGCAAGTTGCTTGACCACAGAAAGCCAGTTTTCCGGCAATACGTCGACTGCCAGTTCGCTGCCAACTTCGCTGATGGCGACGGCCTTCTGGCCAAGACTGGCCGACAGTTTCTGTGAGTAGGCGCTGCGTTGAGTCATCCCCGCCTCAGCGCGCAATCGTGTTGGTGCGACGGATTTTCTTCTGCAATTGCAGGATTCCGTGGATCAGCGCTTCGGCCGTCGGCGGACAGCCCGGCACATAGATATCGACCGGCACGATGCGGTCGCAGCCGCGAACGACGGCGTAGGAGTAATGATAATAGCCGCCCCCGTTGGCGCACGAGCCCATCGAGATGACCCACTTCGGCTCGGGCATCTGGTCGTAGACCTTGCGCAATGCCGGTGCCATCTTGTTGACCAGGGTGCCGGCCACGATCATCACGTCGGACTGGCGCGGGCTGGGCCGGAAGATCACACCATTGCGGTCAAGATCGAGTCTCGCCGCGCCGGCATGCATCATTTCGACCGCGCAACAGGCAAGGCCAAATGTCATCGGCCACATCGACCCGGTGCGCGCCCAGTTGACCAGCTCGTCCAGTCGCGCCGTCGCGAAGCCACGTTCGATCAGTGGATTGCCATCGCCCGGCCGAAGAATGTCGTCGACGACGTTGACCGGATCGGGGTTGTGCATCGCCCGGCCGATTGCGTCGCTCACTCCCATTCGAGCGCTCCCTTCTTCCACGCGT
>JAYUYW010000267.1:0-10316 GCA_043752325.1 Rhodanobacteraceae bacterium
GCGTGATGCGCCAACTGCTGATTGATCGGGCCCGCGCCCAACAGCGCGACAAGCGCGGCGGCGGTCAGTGGCAACGCGTCGACTTCATCGAAGCGATGGCCCTGCCGATTGATGCCAACACCCAGCTACCGGAACTTGACGAAGCTCTGACCGCGCTGGCGGCACTCGACCCGCGCATGGCACAGATCGTCGAGTTGCGCTATTTCGTCGGCCTTGAAGTCAGCGAAGTGGGGCAGCTGCTCGGCATCGATGAGCGCACCGTCTATCGCGACTGGGCAACTGCACGAGCGTGGCTCAAGCAACGCATTGCAGACTGAGCCTGTGGCGATGTCAGGTATCACGCAACACAACGTATGTACCGCCATCAATGCACACGGAACCAGACCGACGATGAGCGCCAACGACTTCCAGCACATCAAGGCCCGCTTCCACGCGCTGCTTGATCTGGATTCAAGCTTGCGCGAAGCATCGTTGAACCAGCTGTTGATCACCGAACCGTCGGTCGGGCGAGAAGTGCAGCGCTGGCTTGACGCATTCGACGACAACGACCTGCGAGCGGAAGCAGATCGAATCGATCCGCTCCTCGGCATTCGGCTCGGCGCATTCGTGCTGACCCGACGGCTGGGTGCCGGCGGCATGGGCGTGGTGTATCTCGGCGAGCGCGACGATGGCGAAGTGGTGCAGTGCGTCGCCATCAAACTGCCGGGTCGACTTGCGCTACTGGCGATGGCCGACACACGTATCGCACGCGAGCGCCAGCTACTGGCGAGTGTCAGCCATCCGAACGTCGCCCGATTGATCGACGCGGGACACAGCGCGCAATTGGGGCCGTGGTTTGCGATGGAGTACGTGGAAGGCGAGTCGATCATCCATCACGCCGACCACGCGCGACTGGACACGTCGGAGCGCATCGACTTGTGGCTGCAAGTGACCGATGCCGTTGCCCACGCGCACAGCCACGCCATCATCCATCGCGACCTGAAGCCGGCGAACGTGCTGGTTGATTCGCATGGCAATGCCAAGTTGCTCGATTTCGGAATCGCGAAACTCATCGAGGAAGTCGCCGTCGATCCAGCCGTGACCAGTGTCGCATTCACCGCGCGCTACGCCTCGCCGGAACAGATCAAGGGCGGATTTGCGACGACTTCGACCGATGTGCACGGCCTTGGCGTACTGTTGTACGAACTGCTTTGCGGGGCACCACCGTTCCTTGATTCCGGCGATCTAAGCCTGCGCCAGTCGATCGTCACGCGCGAGCCGCCGTCGTTGCGCAACGCGCTTGGGCAGCTCGCCGACGATGAAGCGCTGCGCCGCGCCGAGGCCAGACGAGTATCGGTTCAGCACATGCGCCGCAGTGTCGATGCCGACATCGAAGCCATCCTTGCGAAGGCGCTGCGCAAGCAACCAGTGGAACGCTATGCATCGGTTACAGAATTGGCGGCCGATGTGCGCCGTTATCGCAGAGGTGCCCCTGTCATTGCCCGACGTGCCACGCTGCGATACCGCGTTGGCAGCTTCGTTCGCCGCCACCGCGCACTGACCGCCGGCGCGGCCATCGCCGTTCTGGGACTTGTGGCGGGATTGGGCGTCGCGCTGCAACAACGCGCCGAGGCGCTGCAAGCCGGCGAACGCGCCAGCGTTCAGAACCAGCTGCTGGTTGGCCTGTTCAGTGCGGCTGATCCCTATAACCTGCGCGGCTCAAGTCTCACCGTGAGTGAAATGTTGGCTGCGGCATCGAACCGGACAATCGCACAAGAGGGCCTCGATCCAAGCCTGCGCGCCGGTCTGCTCGACGCCATTGGCCACGCGCTTTTTACCCTCGGTCGCTCGCAGGAAGCCGATGACGCGCTCGCGGATGCTCAAGCCAGCCTGGTCAATGCCGACAACGCGCCCCAGGAGTTGAAATCAAGGATCGCATTGCGCCAAATCGCCGCCGGCTATGAGCTGGATCGCAAGGAGCAAGCGCTGCCGGCGCTGGATGACTTGTGGCCGCAACTGCAAGTGGGATCGCTCGACCTGCGCATCGAAGCGTTGGAATCGCGCACCCATATCCGGCGCGCGCAAGGCGAACTTTCGGCTGCGTTGATCGATGTTGAAGCGGCGCTTGCGTTATGTAACCCGGACTGCGGCGCCGGTAGCAACGGCCGCCTTTCCCTGCGTCTCAAGCGCATGGACTTGTTGTCGGAACTGAAACAGCGCCACTCTGCACTTGCGGAAGCCGATGCCATTTGGTCGGAAGTCTCAGGGTTGCCTGAATCGTTCGACGGGATTCGTGTCTGGGTGGGTCGTCAGCGTGCCGACGTGCTGACGAGTGCCGGTCGTGGTGCCGAGGCTGAAAAATTGTTGGTCGATCTGGCACCTCGCGCGGAGCGCGCCTATGGCAGCATCAGCAATCGTCAGGCGTCCATGCATGCAAGCATTGAGTACGCACAACGCCGCCGTGGCCACTTGCGGGCAGCGGCAGAAAGCGCCGCACGTTCGGCGCAGATTTACGCCGCAACCTTGCCCGGCACTATCTACGAAGCGTTCGCCCACAAGGTTGCCGGCGACAATTTGCGTGGACTTGGCGATTTCGACAAGGCCGCTGAAGCGTTCGGCCGTGCCCTCGTCATTTATCAACGTATCGACGACGCGCAATCGCGCAGCCAAGCGCTGTGGTGCGAGATGCAGATCGCATTCGCGCGCTACCAAAGCGCACCAGGCGCAGCCCGGAGAGCAGCGGTTGAAGCCGCCGCCAGCCGACACCTGGCTGTTGCTGGTGATGATGAAGCCTATCGATCATCCGCCATTGCCGTACTCGCTGAAGTTGCCTTGACCAGTGGCGACACCATCGCAGCGCATCGCCACATCGATGCGCTGTCCACGCGGATCGCCCCTGGCGATGACACAAGTAGCCAGTTTGGCTTGGGGATCTACCGAGTCCAGCTTGCGCAACTCGAAGGTCGCGACGGCAGGTCAGAGCGCGATGCCGTTGAATCGATTGTGCGTGCGATCGGCGACGACGCTCTAAAACGCGCGGAATGGACAAGCCTTGTGGCCAGCGAAGCAGCGGCCGGGCAGTCCGATGTGGCATGCCAGCAGGTACGCGCCGCCTGGCTGGAAGTTGATCCCTTGCAAGTCGCATTGGAACGGCAATTGAGCAAACTTCCCCATTGCCGGTAACGGCGCTGAACGACCCTATCGTCTGCGGCCGACACGCCGCGCGGACTGGCGAGTCATGCGTCGCATGGACGCAGCAGCGATGGGACTCACGACAAAGTGCTTGCGAGCAATGATGCAACGGGTTCGATCACGTTGACAGCCACACCACTTCCCCGAGACCGACAAGAGAACACCATTCGGCACCGATCCCGTCGATGCAAGCGAGTGGCCAAATGACAACGCCGTCGAGAACCTGACGAATTCAACCGGCCTTGGGTCCATGCACGAACGGCTATTATTCCGCTCCACTTTCATCTTGCAGCCCAATGTCGAAGCTCGCTCTCGCCCTCGCACAGTTTGATTTCCCCGTCGGTGACCTTGCCGGCAACGGCGCAAAGATTCGTGAGCTGATCGCGCAGGCGAAAGCTGGCGGCGCAAGCCTCGTCATGTTTCCGGAACTCGCTCTTTGCGGCTATCCGCCGGAAGACCTCTTGTTGCGGCCGGCCTTCATCGACGATTGCGATGAAGAGCTTGAGCGCGTCGCCGCCGCGACCGACAGTGCAATCGGCGCGTATCTTGGCCATCCGGAAAGTAGCGATGGATCACTCTTCAACGCCGCCAGCCTGCTCGCCGATGGCGAAATCGGCGCGACCTATCGCAAGCAGGAATTGCCGAACTACGCGGTGTTCGACGAGGACCGCTACTTCGAACCTGGCAGCGACAGCATCGTCGGCGACATCGATGGCGTGAAGATCGCGCTATTGATCTGCCAGGACATTTGGGAAGACACGCCTGCCGCCGATGCCGCTGAAGCCGGCGCGGAGCTGCTTCTGGTCATCAACGCATCGCCCTACTACGTCGGTCAGGCCGAGTCGCGCGAGCGCTTGCTGTGCCGGCGAGCGCGCGAGAATCGTGTTGCGATTGCCTATGTGAATTGCGTCGGTGGTCAGGACGATCTGCTGTTCGATGGCGGATCAATGCTGATCGAACCCGATGGCAAGGTCGCGGCGCGCGCGCCGCAATTCGACCAGCAATTGTTATTCGCCGACTACGACAATGAAACCCGTCGTTTCATCATGGACTGGCCGCAACATTCCGATACCAGCACGGAATCTGTGCTTTACGCGGGACTGGTCACGGGCGTTCGCGACTACGTATCGAAGAATCATTTCCCCGGCGTGTTGCTGGGCCTGTCCGGCGGTATTGATTCCGCGTTGACGCTGGCCATTGCCGTCGATGCGCTCGGTGCCGACAAGGTCACCGCCGTAATGCTGCCGACGCGCTACACATCGGACCTTTCCTTGCGTGAAGCCAAAGCGCAGGCCGAGCGGCTCGGCGTCGACTATCACGTCATCGCTATCGAGTCGGCGTTCGAAACGATGCGCGAATCGCTGCAGCCGATATTCGAAGGTCGCGCCGAAGACACGACTGAAGAAAATATGCAGGCGCGCATTCGCGGCGTGCTGCTGATGGCGCTGTCGAACAAGTTCGGTCGCATGGTGTTGACCACCGGCAACAAGAGCGAGATGGCTGTCGGCTATTGCACCCTGTACGGCGACATGTGCGGTGGCTACGCGCCGCTCAAAGATGTTTACAAGACGATGGTCTGGTCGCTGTCGCGGTGGCGTAACTCGCGCGATGGCGCAGGCGAAGACGAATGGGTGATTCCACCGGTCGTAATCGAGCGCCCGCCGTCGGCCGAACTGCGCAACGACCAGACCGATCAGGATGCGCTGCCGCCCTACGACGTGCTCGACGACATTCTGCAACGCTTCATCGAGAAGCAGCAATCGGACGACGAAATCATCGCCGCCGGTTTCGACGAAACCACCGTGCGGAAAGTGCTGCGCCTGGTGCTGCTCAACGAATACAAGCGCCGCCAGTCTGCTCCTGGCCCACGCGTGTCGAGCAAGGCGTTTGGCCGCGACCGCCGCTACCCGATCAGCTCGGGCTGGCGCTGACGCAAAGCGCGGCAAGGATCACGGGTTGCAATGACGCAGCACAGCCCCACCTCTGCGGTTCGTCAGTTTGAGGAACCGCGATGGAATCGTTCCACGCAACAACCATCGTTTCGGTGCGCCGCAACGGCAAAGTCGTAATCGGTGGCGACGGCCAGGTGACGTTGGGCAATACAGTAATGAAGTCGAACGCGCGCAAGATTCGGCGCATCGGCAAGGGCGACATCATTGCCGGGTTTGCTGGTGCGACGGCTGATGCGTTCACCCTGTTTGAGCTGTTCGAACAGAAGCTCGAAAAATACAGCGGCAATCTCGTTCGCGCGGCGGTCGAACTGACCAAGGACTGGCGCACCGACCGGCGGCTTGGTCGACTTGAAGCGATGCTCGCCGTCGCCGACAAGGACAACTCGCTGTTGCTGTCAGGCAACGGTGACGTGGTCGAACCCGAGAACGGCCTGATCGCGATCGGTTCGGGTGGCCCGTTCGCTCAAGCAGCCGCGATGGCTCTGCTGCAGAACACCGAGTTGGGTGCGCGCGAAGTGGTCGAAGCGGCGCTGAAGATTGCCGGTGACATCTGCATCTACACCAACCACACCACCACGATCGAGGAGCTTTGAGATGTCCGACCTGACTCCTCGCGAGATCGTCAACGAACTGGACCGCTACATAATTGGACAGCATCCGGCCAAGCGCGCGGTTGCAATTGCGCTGCGCAATCGCTGGCGACGCATGCAGTTGCCGCTGGCGTTGCGCAATGAAGTAACGCCAAAGAATATCCTGATGATCGGCCCGACCGGAGTCGGCAAAACCGAGATCGCGCGCAGGCTAGCAGCACTGGCGAACGCGCCCTTCATCAAGGTCGAGGCGACCAAATTTACCGAGGTCGGTTACGTCGGCAAGGATGTGGAGCAGATCATCCGCGACCTGGCCGACGCCGCGGTAAAGATGGTTCGCGATCAGGCCAAGGCGCGCGTCCGCAGCCAGGCCGAGGATCGTGCCGAGGAGCGCGTGCTCGATGCGTTGTTGCCGCGTCGAAATGGCGTCGGTTTCGCCAACGAGCCCAGCGCGCCAGATGGCCGCGATGCCGATACGCGCCAGAAGCTGCGCAAGCAGTTGCGCGAAGGCGCGCTCGACGATCGCGAAATCGAACTTGATCTCGCCGTCAATGTTGGCGTCGACATTATGGCGCCGCCGGGCATGGAGGAAATGACCAGCCAGCTGCGCGGCATGTTCCAGAACCTGGCCGGTAGTCGCAGCCAGAAGCGAAACCTGAGTGTGAAGCAGGCGCTGCCGATGTTGCTCGAAGAGGAAGCCGGTAACCTGGTCAATGACGAGGAAATCAAAGCTCAGGCACTGGAAGCCTGCGAGCAAAACGGCATCGTATTTATTGACGAGATCGACAAGGTCGCGCAGCGCGGCGAGTTCAGCGGCGCGGGTGTCAGCCGTGAAGGCGTGCAGCGCGACCTGCTGCCGCTGGTCGAAGGTTCGGCCGTTTCGACCAAGTACGGCATTGTAAAAACCGACCACATTCTGTTCATCGCATCGGGAGCGTTTTCGGTCGCCAAGCCATCCGACCTGATCGCCGAATTGCAGGGCCGGTTCCCGATCCGCGTGGAACTCTCCGCGCTGACGGCAGATGATTTCCGCCGCATCCTCAGCGAGCCTGAGCACGCTTTAAGCAAGCAGTACACCGCGTTGCTGGGCACCGAAGGCGTGACCGTGGAATTCACCGACAGCGGCATCGCGCGGCTGGCCGAGATTGCGTTCGAGGTCAACGAACGCACCGAGAACATCGGCGCGCGTCGGCTGCATACCGTGTTGGAAAGGTTACTGGATGAAGTGTCGTACGAAGCGGCTGATCGCAGCGGGCAAAAGTATGTTGTCGATGCAGATTACGTCGACGCACACCTCGCCGACATCGTCGAGAATGTCGATCTGTCGCGTTACATTCTTTAGCTCGGAAGCGGCCTCAGTTTCTCAAGCGCCGCGCAATTGCACCGCGCGACAGCGTTGCGAACACGATGCCGACGGCAAATCCTGCGATGTGCGTCCACCACGCCACGGCGCCAAATGCCGGGCCGACGTAGGTGAACAGCAATTGCAGCAGTATCCAGACCGCGATCAGGATCGATGCGGGGATGCGCACGAATTCAAGGAATACGCCCAGCGGTACGACGAGGCCCAGTCTTGCTCGCGGAAACAGTGCCAGGTAGGCGCCGACTACCGCCGACACCGCGCCACTGGAACCGATGATCGGCGCTCGCGTTCCGGCCAAGGTCCATGCACCAATCAGGTTGGCCAGTGCGCCGCCAATCAGGAACAGGGCGAGGAAGCGTAAAGACCCCAGTGCGCGTTCCGCCGGAACCGCAAAGATGATCAGGAACAGCATGTTGCCGATCAGATGCAGCCAGTCGGCATGGATCAGCAAGGTGGTGATCAGGCGGGCCGCACGCAGTTCGGTGAGCTGTTGCAGCCACGGCGCCTTCGTATCGAGCAGGGTCGCGGGCACCGTTCCCCAGGTTGCGATCAATGCGCTGCGTTGTTCCAACGGCAGAGTTGCCAGCCACACGAATGTCAGCACGCTGGTGGCGACAATCGCCAACGTCACCCATGGCGGATGCGGTTTGCGACGACTGGGTAGTTGGATGAACACGGTCGCTCGCGGGGTACGGGTTTCGGCTGCGCCGAAAGCCTAACGGCCGCCGCGCGGGAATAGGAAGCGCTCGCCGCGATATTCGACGATCAGGCCATCCGGGGTGATTTCCTGAAGCTTCAGTCCTTCGCCAAGATCATCGCCTTCGACATGGCGCTCGTCGTTGATGATGGCGAAACGTTGCGTCGGATCAGGTGCGTATACCTGCAAGCTCATCATCAGCGCCGGGATGTCCTTGCGCTTTTCATAGGGAAGTTCCCAAAGCAGTGGTAGTGACGCGGTTGAGCTGGGCGGTGCTACTGCGACTGGTGGCGCTGACGTAGCTGGCGCGGTGGCGATTGGTGCCGGCGGCACTGCCACGGCAGCGGGGGAAGTTGTCGGTCCTACGTCGGAGGGCGCCGTCTTGGACGTGGCGGGCGGCGCTGGAGCGGGTGTCGTCGTAGCAGGCGGTTGTGCTGCGGGCGGCGCTGTTGCTGCAACGGCGGCTGCCGCCTCGGCGGCCTGTTTCTCGGTACTGACGACAGCCGGCGGCGGCGCGGCATTTGGCTCGATATTGATCGATGGCGATGGCGGCGCGGGTGCGACCGTCGTCATCGGCACTTCCGGCTTCCTCGTGGACGCCGCGACCGGTACTGACACAGGCGCAGGTGCTTCGTTCCGGACGTCCGCGGGCGGCGCGGCGTCAGGCGTGTCTACACGCGACAGCCACCAGCCGGCAACAGCCGCGACCGCGATTGCGCCGACCAGCCACGGCAACAGATTGCGCTTTCGCTTGCGGCTCATCGGCGGCGTTGCAAGCGTCGGCGCAGTGCCGATCTGGCGTTCTCGCTCGGATTTCTTCAGCGCTTCGAGGATCAGGGACATGGGTTGCCGTTCTGGAATCGACAGCGCTCAAGTGGCGCTGGCGTTAGGGATGTTCTGAGCATGTCCACACAAGCGGCATGATGTCCGAAAGGTTCGCAGATTGATGTGCGTGGCGCAGCGCAGGCTGACCGCCTGGTCAAGCTTCGCGCGTCGATCTTCGAGCCTTTCGAGCATCACCCGTCGCAGGAAATCAGTCAGTTGGGCCGATCTGTCTGCTCGCAGATCTACGTTGCGCTGCCTCGACAGACGGCCAGTCTGCCTTCGGCGACGCGCCTTGATCTGCGAGCAGACAGATCGGTGACGCCTGTGTGGGCATGTTCAGAGCATCCCTTGTTGGGCACTCTACCGGCCAGACGCCGCGGCTGCCACTGTGGCCCGTCGCAGGCGCGGCGGCAGTCACTGCACGACGCGGGTCAGGTGTGGCCCGGTCTCGTCGAGCGCGGCCAGCGCAAACAGCGTCTCCGGTCCGATGATGCCGTCTGCCTTTACCCCGAACGTGGTTTGCAGGTGGCGGATGCGGTCTTCGAGTTCGGCGTCGAAATTGTCGTCGGAGACGCGCAGTTCCCCGCCCGGCTCATTCAGGCTGGCAAGACGGCTGTTCACCCACGCCACTGCCGGCCCGCTATCGCCGCGTTTGAGCTTCGCTGGCACGTAATCGGGCAGGCGCCACAACACGACGAAATCGCCGACCCAGAATTGATCGAGGTCGGCACGATCTAGATCGTAGTTACTGCCGGCCAGGTTGATTCGCAACTGGGTTGGGCCGACCCCGCGCAGCAGCGCGTAGGCGCGCAGCTCACCTTGCGTCAGTTGCATCACCAACGGACGATCAAAACGCGCCAACTGCTCCAGCGTGGCGCGGCCGCGCAGACACGCGATGCCGGTCGCCAATTGCGCCGGGCAGCGGATCGCATTGCGTACCGTGACCTGCTGCGCATCGACCTGCCAGCGCGCCAGCAACTCACCGAATGCGGCGAAGTCGCTGTTGCGCGAGCGCTCGATCGCGGTCGTCAGCAGGGCAATGGTCGGATCCGGTCCGGCCGGTTCGGTCACCACGGGCTCCGCTGCGGGAATGGTCAACTGATGCACATGCCAGCGCCACGCAAGGGAGCCGATCGCCGCAATCACGACCAGTGCCAGTGCGGCGAATATCCGGTTGCGATAGCGGTGATACCAATAGTGGCGATTGCCTGGAATGGTTTCATTGGCAGCCCGCTCGACCAGGCGTTCGCCGATCGAATCCTGCTCGTGCGCGTAACCCGCCATCAATGACCGGTCGGCGATCACGTTGATGAGTCGCGGCACGCCGCCCGAACGGCGGAACAGGGCCTTCAGCCCCAGCCGCGTGAACGGGCTGCGCGTGCAACCAGCAACCGCGAGGCGATGGCGCACGTAGGCTTCGGTTTCCTCCGAATCCAGCGGCGTCAGGTGGTAGCGCGCGGTGATGCGCTGGGCCAACTGGCGCAATTCCGGACGGTCGAGCATGTCGCGCAACTCGGGCTGGCCGAGCAGGATGATCTGTAGCAGTTTCTGGGTCGGTGTTTCGAGGTTGGTCAGCAGGCGAATCTGCTCCAGTGCCTCGGTTGACAGGGTTTGCGCCTCATCGACGATCAGCACCACGCGCAGACCTTCCGCGTAGGCGTCGAGCAGGAACGCGTTGAGCTTGTCGGTTAGTCCCTTGAGGCTGCCACGCTGCTCCT
>JAYUYW010000268.1:0-4157 GCA_043752325.1 Rhodanobacteraceae bacterium
GTTAGATCGAAGAATCGAATACGCGGACTTGCTTTTCCGCATCATCCTTTTCACAGCCATAGCGCTCCTGGACCTTGCCGGCGAGATACTCGGCGTTGCCTTCGGCAACGTCGAGGTCGTCGTTGGTGAGCTTGCCCCATTTGGCCTGGATCTTTCCTGTGAGCTGCTTCCATTGGCCCTTGATACGATCTTCGTTCATTGCGTTCTCCTGTCGTTCTGGGTAGCGCTGCACATAGGTGCTGCGCGTCCGATGCAATAGCCAGATGGCCAGCGCAGGAAATGAAGCAGTTACATGGACTTCAGGCCTGTCGAGTCGACCGACTTGACGCCCTTGATCGTCTTCGCAGCGGCAGCTGCCTTGGCGGACATGGCGGCGTCGCCGACCACACCAGTCAGGAACACGACGCCGTCAACTGTATTGACGGTTATCTCCAGACTGCGGACATCTTCGGTTGCCGCAAGCTGCGACTTCACCTTGGTGGTAATCCAGCTGTCGGTAACCGGTTGCGACGAATCCATTTCGTCGATCTTGTCTTCTTTCATCTCGGCCTTGTCCTCGAGCATTTCTTCCTTGGCTTCCATTCGGTCGGCAGTGGCATCCATCTTCGCGTCCATGGCATCCTTCTTTGCATCCATCTTGTCGTCCATTCGATCCTGCTTGGCGTCCATGGCGTCCTTCTTGGCTTCCATGCTGTCGGCGTTCATGCCGCTCGCTGAGCCTGCAGCCATTGATGTATCGCCAGCCTTGCTGTCCATACCTCCGGACTTCATCGCGTCCTTCGCAACGGATTCCTTCATGGCCATGTCGTGCTTGACGAGTGCGTCATGCTTCATCGCGTCAGCCTTGTTCATCATCCTGTCGTGAGACATGGTCTCCGACATATCGTTGTTGGACATCGTCGTTTCGTGTGCTACCGCAAGCCCGGCCGTTGCGGCGAACGACATTGCGATTGCGGTGGCGAGCAGCGTGCTTTTGATGACATTCATGGCGATCTCCTCATTCATGGACCCCGAGGGGTAAGTTGCGAAAGCGCGAGCTATATCGCTCGGACCTTTTGCCTCGCCCATCATGGGATACGCCTGTTTCACTCTTCATGAACAATGCAGATTTAACATCCGCTGCCGTTCAGTTTTGCTGCTTCAATCAGGCATCGATTGGTACACTTGCATCCCATGACGCTCAACGCTCCCCAACGCGCCGCCATCGAATACTGCGACGGTCCGCTGCTGGTACTGGCCGGTGCCGGTTCGGGCAAGACCCGCGTCATCACCGAGAAAATTGCCCATCTGGTTCAGCGCCGGCACCTGTCGGCATCGAAGATCGCGGCCATCACATTCACCAACAAGGCGGCGCGCGAGATGCGCGAGCGCGTCTCAAATCTGGTCAGCAGCACTGCTGCGGACGAGCTGACGGTGTGTACCTTCCACGCCTTGGGTCTCCAGTTTTTGCAGATCGAGCACGCAGGCACCGGACTGCGACGCGGCTTTTCAGTGCTCGACGCCGAAGACAGCCAAGGCCTGATCAAGGAAATCGCGCCGCAAGGTATCAAGAAAGACCAACTGTGGGCCTTACAGAATCTGGTGTCGCAGGCAAAGAACAATGGCCTTGATCCGGACCAGGCCGCCGCCGTTGCGTCCAGCGCTCGCGAGCGCGAGGCCGCTACGATCTATGCAATGTATCAGCAGCGATTGAAGACGTTCAACGCAGTCGACTTTGACGACCTGATTCGCCTTCCTCTGCAACTTCTCGAACGTGACGCCGAAGTGCGCGCAAACTGGCAGGAACGCATTCGATACCTGCTGCTCGACGAGTACCAGGACACTAACAGCGCCCAATACCGACTCGTGCGTGCGCTTGCCGGCGAACGAGGCCAGTTCACGGCGGTGGGCGATGACGACCAGTCGATCTACGCCTGGCGCGGCGCCAATCCGGACAATCTCAACGAGCTGTCGCGCGACTATCCGGCACTCAACGTCATTAAGCTCGAACAGAACTACCGTTGCGGCAAGCGCATCCTGCGAGCGGCCAATTCGCTGATTGCCAACAACGCGCATCTGTTCGAGAAAAAGTTGTGGAGCGATGCCAACGAAGGCGCGCCAATCCGCGTCGTCGAATGTCGAGACGACGAACACGAGGCTGAGCGCGTCGCTGGCGAGATCAGTCATCTCGCCGAAAAGAACAAGGCACGATGGCATCACTTCGCAATCCTGTATCGCGGCAATTTTCAGGCACGGCCGCTGGAAAAAGCGCTGCAACTGGCGCGCGTGCCCTACCACCTGAGCGGCGGCACCGCTTTTCTTGATCGCGCCGAAGTGAAGGACCTGCTCGGCTACCTGCGCCTGATCAACAACCCTGATGACGATGCCGCGTTCCTGCGTGTGGTAAATCTGCCGCGTCGCGACATCGGCGCGACCACGTTGGAAAAGCTGGCCGAACTCGCGGCGACTCGTCATTGCTCGATGCTCGCCATCGCGCAAAGTGATGCTGCGCTCTCGCAACTCGCATCGCGACCCGCAGCCGCGTTGGCTGGATTCACCCAACTGATCCGGGAACTTGCGCAAGCCGCGCGGCGACTGCCGGCAGCACAATTGGTGGACGACCTGATCGGGCGCATTCGCTACGCCGATCACATCGCTGCCCAAGTCAAAGAGCCTGCCCTGCGTGCACGACGTCTCGAAAATCTCTCCGAACTCGGCGACTGGTTTCGCGCAATGGGCAAAGGCGGCGCGGTCGGCGATCTCGCCAGCCAGCTTGCGCTGCTGTCGCATGGTGATCGCGACGACCCCGGCAACGCCGTTCGATTGATGACTTTACATTCGGCGAAAGGGCTCGAATTTCGCTACGTCTTCATCATCGGCGTCGAAGACGGCGTTCTCCCGCATGAGGGCAGCATCGAGGAAGGCCGCATCGAGGAAGAGCGCCGCCTCATGTACGTCGGCATCACTCGCGCCAAGGAAAACCTGATGCTGAGTTACGCCAAGCGCAAGCGCCGCTTCGGCGACATCAGCACCAACGAACCGAGCCGCTTTTTGAACGAACTTCCCAAGGCCGATTTGCACTGGTCGGGACGAAACGCCGAGCAGGATGCCGCGCAGACCCGCGATGTGGCGTCGACGAGCATCGCAAAACTCGCCGCGCTATTTGGCGACTGAAGTGTGAACCCGGCGGCGTGCGGCCGTCCACCGCGCGGTTCTTTACAATCATGGAATAAAGCAGCGCTGCTAAACTTTCCGCCTTTGACCCCATCGGCACATCGCTGGCGTCCACGCACACACGAGAATGCCCATGGGTAGAGGTCCAAGCATCGAAGGTCGCAAAAACACCGAAGACGCCAAGCGCGCCAAGGTGTTCACCAAGCTGATTCGCGAAATCACGCTCGCCACCCGCGCCGGCGTCGCGGACCCGGCTGTCAACGCGCGGTTGCGTGCAGCGGTCGACAAAGCGCTGTCCGCGAACATGACCAAGGACACCATTGACCGCGCGGTGAAGCGTGGCTCCGGCGCCGACGGCGCGGACAACATGAGCGAGCTGCGCTACGAAGGCTACGGCCCAGGTGGCATCGCGTTGATCATCGACTGCGTTACCGACAATCCGGTCCGCACCGTCGCCGACGTGCGCCACGGCTTGTCCAAGCATGGCGGCAATCTCGGCACGACGGGTTCAGTCGCATTCCAGTTCGCCCGCACCGGCGAGTTTGTTTTCGAGACGAATGGCGATGGCGCACTCGAAGAGAAAATCCTCGAAGCCGTGCTCGACGCCGGTGCCGATGATGTCAGCACCGCCGATGGCATGAGCGTCGTGTTGTGCGCACCCGATAACTTCGACAACGTCGCCGCCGCCCTGAAATCCGCCGGCCTCGAACCCAGCGATGCCGCAACCGTCATGCGCCCCGACAACCGCATCGCTATCGACGGCGACGCAAAAGAAACTCTGCTCGATCTGATCGACTGGATCGAAGCTTTGGACGATGTCCAAGACGTGTACCACAACGCATCGCTCAGCTAGTTTTTCGCCCTCGGCGCGGCTTTCTTCCCTCTCCCGCGGGAGAGGCGGCGCCTAGCTCCGTACTCCCGTCGGGCGAAGGTGCCCGAAGGGCGGATGAGGGTCCGGTTTTTGCGCACCGCTAGATTTCAATTAGGCGTCTATACGGCTAGTG
>JAYUYW010000269.1:0-4149 GCA_043752325.1 Rhodanobacteraceae bacterium
CCCGAGGTTTTGGAGTCTCGGCGATTTCTCGAAATTGAGACTAGTCGGTCCAAGATTTCAAACACCTTGCAGGCTGCGCCCTCACTCAAAGCCTGTCCCGAAAATATAGTCGCCGCCGAATTCGCTGCTGTTGCCGGCTGCGTCGGTGACCGACAACACCAAGGGCTGCCCTTGCAAATCGCTGGTCGGGAAGCTGACTGTTTTCGGGAGCTGGGCGTCCGCCGCGGTGTAGCTGTCAACCAGAAACGACTCCTCGGACTGGTTGCCACGACCGCGGCCGATGTCGACGCGTAACGGGTAAGTGGCATTGGCGAGGGCGGTATCCACGCGATAGGTCAGTTGCACCGTCGCGCCGGCATTCGTGTAGACGAGACTGACAATTTCTGGGAAATTCTGCAGCCGGTTGCTGGAGAAGTGATTGCCTCCACCGACCGGCGGGTTCCCGTCGGGATCGCCGATATCGTTCGGCGTATAACCATCGGCATTACTTGTTGCCGCCAAGTCGATGCCGACGCCACGGTTGCGCAGGAATTGGTTGCCAAGGATTGGCGCGTCGCCGCAGCTGGATATTTGCACGCCAGCCGCACCGCCGAATGCGATCACGTTGCCTTCGCCGGGCGCGGTGCTGCCAATCTCGATACCGCATCGGTTGACACCGAACACAACGATGGTCGATTGCGGCTGGCTGGGTGAACCGGGGTTCAGGCCATTGCCGATTGGCTGGCTGCCGCCAACATCGGTGCCGATGTAGTTGCCGATGACACGCAGACGTTGCGGCGATGGGCCGGCGACTTGCGCGGAGGCGTAGATCGCTGAAATCGTGTTGCCGGAAATCACATTGCGTGCCTCGGCCAGGTTGCCGCCGATGACTCCGCCATTGCCGAAGTTGTTGAGCGAGAAACCATAGTCCTGGCCGGGCAACGCTGCGGTGCCTGCCGCATTGGTGCCGATCAGGTTGCCCTGCGCGGTGATCGCTGCGCCATTGTTGTTGAGAATACCGACGTAGGGATTGCCGGAGATGACGTTGCGTGCGGCAGGCGCAACGCCGCCAATAATGGCCGGACCGCCGCTGCGGATGCCGAAGCCGCTGCCGTTCGTAGTGTCGCCGGCCACCATGCCGGTGATGTCGGTGCCGATAAAGCAGCCCTCGATGTGATGCGCGCCGCTGGTGTCCAGTGCGACATTCACCTGAAAACGGCTGATCGCGATGCCGCGCAGCGTGAGCGCCGCACTGGTGTTGCCGACGTGCAGACCGGTCGACTGGCCGCTTATACCTGGCCCCTGTATTTCGATGCGCAGCACGGCATTGCTACCACCTTGGTCAGGTGTATTGGTGTTCGCAACCGATCCCACCTGGGTGTAGCCATCAATCACGAGGGTGTTGGTGATCAGCGGATAGACCGTGACCGGTGCGAAACGCCAATGCGCCGTGGCCGCGACGTAGCCCGGATCGCTGGTCGATAGGTCGAAGGCGATGCTGTGCGATCCAGCGGTTGTAGCAGCCGCTGCCAGCGCGCCACGAAGCGAGCAGTCGGCGTTGAACGGATCCGCATCACAAATCTGGAACGCCGCCGCGCCGCTGTCGTTGGTAGTATCGACGAGGAAGCTGGCCGCATGTGCTTGACTGGCGAAAAGGGCGCTGGTAGCCACAATCTGAAAGGCGATTCTCATGATGTTTCACTGAAATGGATAGGACGGGGCGGGCCGCCTCGATCCGAATTCTGTCACTTACGCGCTATCGGGCGAACAGCTGACATGTGATTAGTTTGCCTGCCCAATGTTTTTTCACTCGCTAATCCGATTCATGCCGACGCAGCTATTCGGAATAACGAAAGTGGCCATCGCCAATGTCCAACTTCGTGCCGTCGTTCGCCGTCAAGCTTCCCGAGAAGCGCGCATCGATCAGCACCGGAACCTTGGAGTACTGCGTTACCTCGACCTGCACGTCGTAGCCCAGGATGCTTCCGGCGAGATATCGCTCTGCGCTGAGGTTGGCGATCTGGACGACACCACGCTCGGGCACTTCGGATTGCAGACGAACCGTGCCGGGGCCATCGACGCCGCTCAGGATCAACGAGAAGAGCTGTTCATTGGCATCTTTCGGCCCGAGCGAACCGCTGATGAGAATGGTTCGATCCATCGTCGGCGGATCGACCATCGCATTGATGGCCTGATCAGCCTGCCATGGTTTGCCGTCGATGGTCATTCGCAGCATGGCGTTGGACGTCGCCGCAACCGCAGGCGCGGTCGCAGTAGCTTGACCGCCCTCCGTGAGTGTCGTCGCGCTTTGGTGGTCGCTGCACCCAGCGCTGCCGATGAAGGCGAGCGAGAACAGCAAGATGGTGCAAGGAATACGCATGAGTGGTGTCCTGATTCGATGATGGGGAACGGTCGTAACGGTTGCGCGCGATGTCATGGCTAGCCGGCTGCGCGCCGGTCATTCCATGCCGCTGTAGAAGATGCGATCGTCGACGGCGAGCACGCGCATGACCGAGAGGTACTGGTAGCCGGTGTCCGTCGTCGCGTAGGCATAACCTGCCGTCAGCAACTGTGCGTCTGGCGTCACTGCGAGGCTGGCAAATCGGTTGTCACGATCAACGCCGTTGATTTCGTGGCCATAGGACATGCGACCAGGTGATAGCCCACTGTAATTTCCAAAACTATTGTCGAAACTGCCGTCGGGATTCAGGCGCGCAAGCATGGCGTCACCGACCGTCCACGAGCTGAAGTTGAAGCCGCCGGCGGCGATGATGCGTCCATCCGGCATCACCGCAATGTCGTCGATATACGCCTGGCCGGCGTCGGTTGGCGTAAACGGATTGCGCATCTCGAAGTTCAGCCGTCCCGTGCCGTTAAAAGCCGTGTCGGCGATGCCTGCAATGGTGTGGCGTGAGATACCGGCGCGCATACCGCCGCTATTGTTGACGGCGCGTCCGGCCATCAGCCATCCGCCGCCACGGTTGGGGTCGTAGACAATGCTGCGCACGAACGCATCCGTAAGTCCAACCGTTTCTCCGACGAATCTGTTGCCCAGCAAGCCCAGATAACTCCAGCCCGGCGTCGCGCCGGTGAAGCTGAGACGAAAGCGCGCCAGTCCGGCAAGACGGAGGCCATTGCAGGGCCAATCGGTCGCGAACGCGAAGTCCATGTGGATGTCGGTGGGTGACGTCTCGACATAGGGGCCGCTGGCAACGTCGATCAGTTCGACGTTCGATGCGGTTGCGCCACAGCTCAAACCCGACCGAAACATCCGCCATTGGGTGGGCAGTCCGACGTCGCCGCCGATGACGTTGCCGCAAACCGATTCCACGCACAATCTGCCGTCGCCAGGACTGAAAAACACCATTCCCAGCGTACCTATGTCTCCGTTATCGGTGACGTTGCCGGCGATCGCCGGATAATTCAGGTTCTGTCCCAGCACGAGTGCACGCCCCTGATCACGGGGAAGGCCGTTGCGCTGCGCCAGTTTGAGTCCCGCGTTGCCGAATCCCGTCGCGGTGCTGCCATCCGGATTGAGCTTCCAGATCGCCATGTCCGAGCGACCGGACGGGTAGGACCAGACCGTGCCTGCGATGAAGATCGAGCCGTCGGACCCAAGCAGCGCGTCGGCGGCCAGCCAGTCGCTGTCGTCGTTGACGTAGATGAGAGTGCGACCGGTGCGTGACCCGAGCACAAACGGATCGGGATCGCCGAATGCGGTGTCGGCGGTCCCGTCACGTTTGCGTTTGCTGATGCCGATCACCTGCGGGCCGGAATATGGCAGGTCGTAGGGTGCTCGAATGTTGGCGACAACGATGGCACCGCCATCGCGCGTCGCCAGCACCTTTACCGCCGCGCCGCGAGCGCTCGGAAAACCCAACGGATTGCTGGCTGGATCCACGTCGGGCCAGTAGAAGTAGGTCTTGCCGCTGCGCCCGCAATCGCTACCACCGACGAAATCGCCGAAACAGAAGTCGAGCTGTCCGTTGACCGCGAACGCCGATTCTGCAACGAGCAGCGCTGCGATCATGAAAAATCGCGCAAGCGTGATTCCTCTTCACTACAGCGGCGTGCGTGATGCGCCAACTGCTGATTGATCGGGCCCGCGCCCAACAGCGCGACAAGCGCGGCGGCGGTCAGTGGCAACGCGTCGACTTCATCGAAGCGATG
>JAYUYW010000270.1:0-23120 GCA_043752325.1 Rhodanobacteraceae bacterium
AAAAAACGGGCGCCGATCAAGGCACCCGCAATTTTCAACTCGAAACAACAAGATCAGCGAATGATTTCCACCTGCTGGTTTCGGATCACGACGCGATCACCGCGACGCAAGCCGGGATTGCGGTACTGGGTGACCGTCGCATTTCGGCCATCGTCCATGTCGACAAAAATGCGATAGGCATTGCTTTCGCGGCCGTTGCTGTTGCGTTCGACGGCATTGCCCGCGAAGCCACCAGCCACCGCACCGGCTACAGTAGCGACCTTGCGTCCGTCGCCCTTGCCGACCTGATTGCCCAGTACCCCACCGATGATGGCACCCAGCACAGCGCCGCCGCCGCTGGTGCTGCCGCCGCGCTCGGCGTAGACGCGTTCAACGTCCACGATAACGCCGCATTGCCGGCAATTGCTCTCGTAGCCACGCTGGTCGTTTTCATCATAGTTGTTTGAGTCGTCGTAGCGTCGGCCTTCGTCGTAACTCGTGCGAGTGTCGCCGCGAGTATCGGGATAGACGCAACCGCCAAGTAAAGCCGTTGCAGCAACTGCAGCCGTCATCATGGAAGTTCGAAGGATCATCGGAAAATCTCCGTCTTGGCGCGGATGCGCACGTTCCGCATCATGCAAAGCCCAGGGTGAATCCTTGCCAACTTCAGCAACGAACACGAATCCCCGACGCGGTGATCCGACCGTGATTTGCAATAATGCACGGTCGCCATGGAACCCGACCACCTTGCGCCTAAACGCCTCATCGCCCTTGTTGATCTGTGAACACTGCGACAGCGTCTACCGTCGTCCAGGGCTGTCGCGTGGCGAAAGTTCGCGTTGCGTTCGCTGCGATGCGGTACTGGAACGTCGCGAGTGGCTGGAGCTTGATGGCTTGCAGGCGATGGCGCTGGCCGGGTCGATCCTGTTCGTGATCGCCAACTCCTGGCCGATACTCAGTCTCGGCCTTGGTGGTCAGCGTGAAGCGACCACGCTGTGGGGCATGGCGGTTTTCATGTGGAACGATGGCTATCCGATCATTGCCAGCATCACGGTAATCACATTGTTGATCATTCCGTTCCTGCGCATGGCCGGCATCTTCTGGCTGCTGACGTGGGCGCGACGTGGACGCCGCGCTCCGTTATTTGTCGGGCTGATGGTGATCCTTGCGCGGATCAAACCGTGGGCGATGGTCGAGGTGTTCGTCCTCGGTGTACTGGTCGCAATCGTCAAATCAAAGGCGTACTACGAAGTTGAAACAGGAGCCGGCATGTTCGCCTATGGTGCCCTCACGATTCTCGCCACCGTGGCGTCGTCGGCGGACCTGCGCGGGTTGTGGGACCAGGACTTGCATAGTGGTGCCGGCGAACTTGATGGGACCAGCGCGTGAACGCCCCCTCGCGCGCGATCGACTTGGGTTTGGTCGGCTGCCACGTATGCGGAATGGTCTGTCGCCACGAGGGCAGCGACGACGGTCTGGCCTGTCCACGTTGCGGCAGCGCGTTGCATCGCCGCCGGCACCATGCCTACGCGATCACCTGGGCATTGTTGATCGCGGCGGCCATCTTGTTCATCCCCGCCAATGTCGTGCCGATCATGAACACGTCGTCGATCTATGGTTCGTACGACAACACGATCATCGGTGGCGTGGTCGAGTTCTGGCAGAACAAGGAATATGACATCGCGATCGTCATCTTCGTCGCCAGCATCGTAGTGCCGACGCTGAAATTCATCGCGCTCGGCCTGCTGCTGATAACCTCGAAGCGCGGTGTGCGACGCGGACGACGTCAGCGCGCCAAGTTGTTCCGGGGCGTCGAGTTGATCGGATACTGGTCGATGCTGGATGTTTTCGTGGTCGCGCTGATGTCGGCGCTGGTCCACTTCGGCTTGCTCGGTTCAGCGGCGCCGCGGCCGGGCGTGATCTACTTTGGACTCGTCGTCGTACTGACGATGTTCGCGGCGATGAGTTTCGACCCGCGCCTGATCTGGGATGGCGGCAGCGACGATGACTGAAAACGAAAAACCTTCCGAACTGGTCGACGAGATTGCCGAGTTGCCAACGCCGGTCGTCCGTCAGCGCTCGCGTTTCGGCGTGTCGCTGATCTGGCTGGTGCCTGCCCTCGCCGCGCTTATAGGCCTGTCTCTGGTGGTCGGAAAGTGGCTCAAGGCTGGCCCGGTCATCACGATCACTTTCCAGACGGCCGAAGGCATCGAGGCCAACAAGACGCAGGTCAAGTACAAGAACGTAGTGATCGGCAAGGTGACGGCGATTAGCTTGAGCGAAGACCGCAGCACCATCGTCGCCGAGGTCAATCTGGACAAAGGCGCTACCAGCTTCGCGACCACCGACACGCGCTATTGGGTGGTGCGCCCGCGTGTCGGGCTGGGCGGAATCTCCGGTGTCGATACGCTGCTGTCAGGCGCGTTCATCGGCGCAGACATCGGCGAGTCCACGGAATTCCAGGATAAATTTACTGGGCTGGAAATCCCGCCTGCCGTCACTCACGGCGCGCCAGGCCGGCGCTACGTTCTGCACACCGGCGACCTGGGTTCTCTCGACATCGGCTCACCTGTTTACTACCGGCGGATCCAGGTTGGGCGCGTGGTGGCCTACGAACTCGACAAGGACGGCAAGAATGTATCGCTGCAGGTTTTCGTCGATGCGCCGCATGATGGCTACGTTACCCAAGCTACGCGTTTCTGGAATGCCAGCGGTGTCGATGTGTCACTGGGCGCGAACGGCCTGCAAATCAATTCGCAGTCACTGGCAACCGTGCTGGCCGGTGGTGTCGCATTCCAGACACCGACCTACGCACCATCATCTTCACCCGTGGCAGAGGAGAACAGCCAGTTCACGCTGTACGACGACATGCCAATGGCAATGGCACCACCAGATGGCGAGCCGCAAGATTTCCAGATGCGATTCCAGCAATCGATGCGCGGCCTGGCCACTGATGCGCCGGTTGAATTTTTGGGTGTCTCGATCGGAAGAGTTTTGTCGGTCAAGCTCGACTACGACGAAAAGACCCAGCGCTTTCCGGTTGTCGTGAGCGCGGTTGTCTATCCGCGTCGCCTTGGTGCCGCTTACGACAAACTCGTTGTCATGGCGCAACGCGAAGATGGCGATTCCAGCGCCGCGCACCTGCTCGGAAAGCTGGTCGGCAACGGCCTTCGTGCGCAAGCGCGCAGCGGAAACCTGTTGACGGGACAAATGTACGTTGCGCTCGACTTCGTTCCGAACGCGAAGAAGGTCGAGTTCGATTCCTCCGCCGAGCCGTTGCTGGTGCCAACTGTGCCCGGCAGCTTCGACCAGTTGCAGGAGCAACTCGCCGAAATCGTCGAGAAGTTGAATGATATTCCGTTCGACGAGATCGGCAAGAACCTCAACAACAGCCTGGCCGGTCTGGACAAGACCATTGAGCGCGTAAACGGCGAGGTGTTGCCGACCCTCAAGGACACGCTGGACGGCGCGAAGACGACGCTCGGCTCGGTTAATGGCGTGGTCGGTGATGATTCCAAAGTGCTGAACGACTTGAGCCAAACCTTGCGCGAAGTTCAACGCATGGCGCGTTCGCTGCGCGTGTTCGGCGACTACATTGATCGCCACCCTGAAGCCCTGATCCGTGGTCGCAACGATCCGCCCGCGCCTGCAGCAAAGCCGCCTGTGAAGGAGAAACCATGATGCAAACCCATCCATTTCGCCTGCTGATGGTGCTGTCAATGATCGCGATCGGCGTGAGCGGCTGCGCTTCAGCGCCGGTCAATTACTACACGCTGGTTCCGTCGAACTCGAGAGCGGCGATGACGACGACCACGTCACCGAGCTTCGCGTTCGACCTTGAATCCGTATCTGTTCCCCTGCAGGTCGATCAGCCACAACTGGTCGTGCGCCAAGCCGGTGCTGGCATCGCATTGGTCGAAACGGAACGCTGGATTGCGCCCCTCGGCGATGAAATACGTGACGCAATCGCGTCCGACCTGGTCGCGTCGCATTCAGGTGAAAATCTGGGTGGCTTGCCGCAAGGTGATCGCAAGCTGGTCAAGATTCGCGTGGACTTGCGCCGCTTCGATTCCGAACCCGGCGTGCAGGCATCAATCAACGCCGCGTGGAGTGTGCGTCGCGCTCCCGGCGACGCGGCAGCAGTGTCATGCAGCAGCCGCATCAGCGAGCCTGTCGGTGCCGGTTACAACGCGCTGGTGCAAGGCCATCAACGCGCCTTGGCGCGGCTGGCCGCTGCTATCGCTAAACCGTCGTCGGCCATGGCAAGCG
Organism: Rhodanobacteraceae bacterium; assembly: GCA_043752325.1. Lineage (GTDB taxonomy): Bacteria > Pseudomonadota > Gammaproteobacteria > Xanthomonadales > Rhodanobacteraceae > Dokdonella. Next base: position 4,249 of record JAYUYW010000270.1, read on the forward strand.
GCGGTTCGCCAACCTGCCCTGTCGACGCTGGCTGAAAACCCTACATCCCGGAGTAATTCGGCCCGCCGCCGCCTTCCGGTGCAATCCAGACGATGTTCTGGCGTGGGTCCTTGATATCGCAGGTCTTGCAGTGCACGCAGTTCTGCGCGTTGATCTGCAAGCGCTCGCCACCTTCTGGAGCAGACACATATTCGTAGACTCCGGCCGGGCAATAGCGCTGCTCCGGGCCGGCGTAAATCGGCAAATTGACGGTAGTCGGTAGCGAGGGATCTTTCAGCGTGAGGTGCGGCGGCTGGCGCTCGCCGTGGTTGGTGCTGGACAGGAACACCGACGACAGCTTGTCGAAGGTCAACGTCCCATCGGGTTTCGGATAGTCGATCTTGCTGCACTGATCGGAGGGCTTCAGCTTTTCGTAGTCCGGCGTTGTCTGATGAATCGTCCACGGCACCTTGCCGCCGAGCAGTTTCTGTTCGATGCCAACCATCAGCGTGCCCAGATACAGACCCTTTCCCATCCATTGCTTGAAGTTGCGCGCACGATCCAGCTCGTCGTGCAACCACGATGCCTTGAACGATTCGGGATAGACGGTCAGCTCATCGTGCGAGCGACCGGCAGCGACTGCGTCAAACGCCGCTTCCGCGGCGAGCATTCCGGTCTTGATTGCGGCGTGGCTGCCCTTGATGCGCGACGCGTTGAGAAAGCCTGCTTCGCAACCGACCAGCGCACCGCCGTTGAAGACGAGCTTGGGCAGGCTGTTCAAGCCACCCGCCGTGATTGAACGAGCGCCGTAGCCGATGCGTCGACCGCCTTCAAAAAATCCGCGAATCGCCGGATGCGTCTTGTAGCGTTGGAATTCCTCGAACGGACTGAGATACGGGTTCTCGTAACCCAGCCCGACCACGTAGCCAACGGCCACCTTGTTGTCGTCGTAGTGATAGAGGAACGAGCCGCCATACGTGTTCGAATCGAGAGGCCATCCCGCGGTATGAATGACCAAACCCGGCTGATGCATGGATGGTTCGATCTCCCACACCTCCTTGATTCCGATGCCATAACTTTGCGGGTCGCACTCCTTGTCGAGTTCGAAGCGGGCAATCAGCTCGCGGCCGAGTTGTCCGCGCGAGCCTTCGCAGAACAGCGTGTACTTGGCGCGCAGTTCCATGCCGAGCTGAAAGTTTTCCGTCGCCTCACCATCCTTGCCGACGCCAACATTGCCTGTCGCGACGCCAACCACTTCGCCTGATTCGCCGTAAAGAACTTCCGCTGCGGGGAATCCCGGGAAAATTTCGACGCCCAATTCTTCGGCCTGCGTACCCAGCCAGCGCACCAGGCCGCCTAGGCTGGCGACCACGTTGCCATGGTTCTGGAAGCAGGCCGGCAACGCCCAGTTCGGTGCTTTGGTCGACCCGGTTTCGGTGAGAAACAGGAATCGATCTTCGCTGACCTGCGTCCTCAGCGGGGCGCCTTTTTCCTTCCACTCCGGCAACAGTTCGGTCAGTGCCTGCGTGTCGATCACCGCGCCGGAAAGAATGTGCGCGCCGATCTCCGAGCCTTTTTCGAGCACGCAAACCGAGAGCTCGCTTCCGGCTTTTACGGCAAGCTGTTTCAGTCGGATCGCGGCGGCCAGGCCGGCCGGTCCACCGCCAACGACCACCACGTCGTAGTCCATTGATTCGCGTGGGCCATGGGTTTCGAGCAGCTGGGGATCCATCGAACTTCCTCGTATCTGTCGACCTCGGATGCGTTCGCTGTGACCGCGCTGCAAATCCGGGCGACATTGGTCTGGGCTGGAAACGATACCACCGCGTACAGCGCACGACGGCAGTCGACCTCGCAACGAGCTCGGCCAGCGATTATCCGGGCGACCGCTATAATCTCGACGACCCTTACCCGGACAATCACTTGAGTTCGATCCTCACCAGCGCTGCGCCCGCAACCATCGCCACGTTCGCCGACGCGCAGCAACTAGCGGCTGATGACATGAAGTCGGTCAATAGGCTGATCCGCAGTCGCCTGGCGTCCGACGTGGTGCTGATCAACCAGATTTCCGAGCACATCATCTCCGGCGGCGGCAAGCGACTGCGGCCAATGCTGCACCTGCTTGCTGCACAAGCGGCTGGCTACGATGGCGAGCAACACATTCCGCTGGCCGCACTGATCGAGTTCATCCACACCTCGACCCTGTTGCACGACGACGTTGTCGACGAATCGGACCTGCGCCGTGGCCGCAAGACCGCGAACGCGCTATGGGGCAATGCGGCCAGCGTGCTGGTCGGCGATTTCCTCTACTCGCGTTCGTTCCAGATGATGGTGGAACTGGATTCAATGGCAATCATGTCGATCCTCGCCGACACCACCAACCGGATCGCCGAAGGCGAGGTGTTGCAGTTACTCAACATCGGAAATCCCGATACCGACGAGCGCGCCTACCTCGATGTGATTGATCGCAAGACCGCGGTACTGTTCTCGGCAGCGACGCGGCTTGGCGGCATGCTCGGAAAATTGCCCGGCGATCAGCAGGAAGCGCTGGCGCAATACGGCCTGGATCTGGGCTATGCATTCCAGATTGCCGACGACGTGCTCGACTATGTGTCGGATGCCGAAACGCTGGGAAAGAACATTGGCGACGACCTGGCCGAAGGAAAACCAACCTTGCCGGTGATCCACGCCATCGCGAACTGCGCGACGGAAGTCTCGGCACCGCTGCGTGCGGCGATCAGGGACGGCAACATCGATGCGTTGGAAGCGATTTTGCAGGCGATCCGGGATTCGGGTGCGCTTGAGTACACGCGACAACGAGCGGTCGCATATGCACGAGCGGCGCAGAAATCACTCGAGGCATTGCCGGCAAGCCCGGCCCGCGATGCGTTGCACGTGCTCGCCGACTACGCGGTCGAACGCGTCGCCTGATCGTTTCGCGACAGCCAATGACGCCTATCCAGCGCTGATTTCGTCCTCACTTGTTGCCAGCAATTTGGTGAGTGCCCTGGCAACAGCCGCCATCGCGAATGCCGCCGTCACATGCATCGCCGCGCCCAGCCCCGCGCCGCAATCGAGTTTCATCGAATCTGCCGCTTCCGGTCGGGTTCCGCACACGCTGCCATCAGCCTGCGGATAGCGCACGTTCTCCAGCGAATACACCGCCGGCACGCTGAAATAGCGCTTGCGATCTCGTGGGAACTTGAATTCATCGCGCAGTTTCTTGCGGACCAGTGCGAGCATCGCGTCCTGCTCGGTTCGTGAAAGATCACGCACGTTGATCAAGGTAGGATCTGTACGGCCACCAGCCGATCCGCAAACAATCAATGGTAATTTTCGGCGGCGACACCAGACGATCATTTCGACCTTGACCCGGAATGCATCGCAGCAATCGACCACCAGGTCGTAACCGCGATCAAGCAGTAGTTCCAGTGTCGAGGGCGTCAGGAAAACACCAAGCGCGTCAACCTCGATCCCCGGGCTGATTGCACGCACGCGCTCGGCGATCACATCAACCTTGCTGCGACCGAAATTGCCATCGAGCGCGTGCGACTGCCGGTTGACGTTGCTGACGCAGATATCATCCGCATCGATCAGAGTCAGCTTGCCGACGCCACTTCTCGCCATCGCCTCGACTGCCCACGATCCCACACCACCTATGCCGACCACGCAGACATGCGCTGCGGCGAGCCGCGCGACGCTGCCGGCACCGTAGAGGCGGTCGATGCCGCGAAATCGTTCAGGGTCGATATTCATTGGCCGCGCACGATAGCAGCAGGCGCCGCACTGGCGATTGTCACGTACTTGCAACGCGAGCGGCGAGCAAGCATCTTGATGGTCCATTTCCAAGCAAAGACAACCATGAAGAATCCTTTGACTTCACGACTGCTCGGCTGGGCCGGCCGGCTGCGCTTCCCCAAGCTCGCCATGATCACCGCCGGCCTATTCTTCGCCGACCTGCTCATTCCAGACTTCATTCCGTTCGTGGATGAAATCCTGCTCGGACTGGGTACGCTGCTGCTTGGCAACCTCCGCAGCAAAAAATCGCGCGACGTAACGCCGTCGTGAAGGCGTTTCTCGGCGGCATGCTCGCTGGCATTGTGTTCGGTGCGTTGCTTACGGTGATGGCGAGCCGCGTGATCGAGTCACGCCAGGATCCTTGGCCCGATGCGGTGATGACCGTGATGTCGCACGAATTCAAGACGGTGCGCGCGGCCAGCGAGAGCGGCGAGTGCACCAGCCCAGCGAGCGGCGCGTCGCTGCAATTGATGGACGTGCTCGGCAAAGACGTGGAACCGGCATTGATGCCAACGCCGAATGACCGCGTGTTCACCCAATACGCGACCGATCTTCGCAGCGCGATAAGCAAGGCTTCAGCCGCCGGCGGCGATTGCAAACAATTCACGGCATCGGTCAGCGAAATCGGCCAGACCTGCGACGCCTGCCATCGCGACTACAAGGACCGCTGACGCAATCGCTTCGACGGCGCGCTACCAGGCGCGCCTGTACTGCTTTGGTGTTGGTGGCTCGACGCCGAGTTCGCGCGCGGCCCGGCGCGGCCAGTAGGGATCGCGCAGCAGCTCGCGGGCGAGCAATATGAGGTCGGCGTCACCGTCGGCGATAATTTTCTCGGCATGGGCCGGTTCGGTAATCAAGCCAACCGCGCCTGTCGCGATGCCGGTCTCCTGCCGGATGCGCCGCGCGAATGGCACCTGGTAACCGGGCTCGATTGGAATGCTCGCATGCGGAACGCTGCCGCCTGACGAGCAGTCGATCAGATCGACACCGTCGCCGTTGATCGTTTGCGCCAGCGCGACGCTTTGCTCGATATCCCAGCCACCATCGACCCAGTCGGTGGCAGAAATACGCAGCAAGAGTGGTAGCCGTTCCGGCCAGACCTCGCGTGTAGCCGCGATCACTTCGCGAACGATGCGGATGCGATTCTCGAAGCTGCCACCGTAGCGATCGTCACGATTATTGCTAAGCGGCGACATGAACTGGTGCAGCAAATAGCCGTGCGCGGCATGCACTTCGATCAGTTCGAATCCCGCTGCAAATGAACGCTCAGCGGCTGCCCGAAAGTTGGCGACAACGGCGGCGATGCCCGCCTCGTCCAGAGCCACGGGTGTCTGGTAGCCATCATCGAATGCGATGGCGGAGGGTGCTACCGGCAGCCAGCAATCATCCGAATCGGTGGGAATCGGCTTACCGCCTTCAAACGGCGGCCGCGTCGCGGACTTTCGACCGGCGTGGGCGAGCTGGATGCCAGCAACCGAGCCCTGCTCCGTGATGAAGCGATTGATCGGTTGCCAAGCGGCGACGTGGTCGTCATTCCAGATGCCAGAATCGCCGGGCGAAATACGTCCGTCAACCGACACCGCGCTCGCTTCGGCGATGACCAGCCCGGCACCGCCGACAGCGCGGCTGCCCAAGTGCACCAGATGCCACGGCTGCACGATGCCGTCGACCGCGGAGTACTCGCACATGGGCGACACCACGATGCGGTTGCGCAGATTGACATCACGCACGCGCAACGGATGGAACAGGGCACTCATGCAATCTCCGCCATGGTTGGTTTTGTCGAATCAAATGCCGTCGACTCGATCCATTCGACGATACGTTCGACGACAGGCTTCGGTTGCTTTATCCAGCCGAAGTGATCGGCGGCAATGCCGTCGAAATTGGCTTGGGTGAGTTGCCTGGTGGTGATTTCGGCGCGCGAAAGCTTGGCGAGCAGGTGGTCGAACGAACGACGTGGCGTGAACCAATCGTCTTCCAGCCAGACGCCCAGTACGGGGCCGTCCCGACCGGCCAACGCCGCATCGATGTCATCGTCAATCGTCGCAATTGAATAGGACCCGCTGCGTCCCGTCAGAGCCCAGTCGCGCATGACGCCGCGCGCTTCGTTGCCGCCGAAGCCGAAACGGCGACCCGGAAAATATCCACGCCATCGGGCGATCAAGGGTGCAATCGCAAACAACACACGGATGCCGAAACCGTTGATACCGGGGAAATTTTTCCAATACGGCATGCCGCCAGCAATCACGACCAGGCCAGCAATAGATTCGCGGTGCAATGCAAACGTCATCGCCGCGAACTGCGAACCCAAACTGTGTCCGCCGACCAGCCAGCGCACGCCCGGAGCGGCTACCTGCGCCGCCACGAGGCTGTTGGCGACATCGCCCAGCAGTTCGCGATAGCTCCAGTTGCTCCTGCGACTGGCGCGCAGGGTGCTGGAGCCGAGCCCTCGCCACTCATGCCGCGCCAACGCAATTCCTCGCGCAGCCAAAGCATCCGCGAACACCTGGTAGTGACGCGCGGGCACGCCCAGCGCTGGAACCCACAACAAGCCAACGCGCGCATCGGCTGGCAACGAAAGCAGCAGGTCGGCTTCGGCGCCGTCTGCGCAATGCACACGCTCCACACGTTGCTCGTTGGAAATTGAATCGCTCAAAGGGTACGCCAAGGTGCAATGCCGGCCACAAAGGGTCGTGCTCGAATCAGATAATTCAAGGTCGAGGCTGGACCGGCACGCGACACGACGGATTCAGAACGCATGCAGCCCCGCCGGGGATGCCTGCATCCAGCGTTGCCAGTTGCCGGCAAGCTGGTTCAACCCTCCCGGATAGGCGGCAGCGAAAACCCGTTCCGCCTCTACTGGCACGCACGGCGCAGCATGCTGCTGCTCCAGCAAATCGGCGAGCGCGGCGCGACCGGGAGCGTCCTGCATCAGGCTGCCGATCAAGCCAAAGGCGCGCACGTAATTGCTGTCCCGGTCAACGCCGTAGAAAACGTCTGGATTGCTCGACAGCAAGTCGACCAACGCCAGCGGCGCATCGCCCGGTGCCATCTTCGCGAGCACGTCACGACTGCCGCCGATATCAACCTGCCCACCTTGCGGCAGAACCTGCAGACGCTCGAAGTAGGCCGCAATGCCTTCGTTGATCGGCAGCGCCATGTTGCCGATGCGCTCGTGCAGCAAGGCGTGGGTGATTTCGTGGCGCAGCACGCGAAAGGTGAGCGCGTCGCTGGCTTGCATGCGCACATAGACAGTCTGGTTACGTGCCGAATAAGCGCCATCCGAACTGGCCAGTCGCGGCTCGTTGATCAGTTCGGCATATGCCTGCGGCGATCGCACGAACACTATCTTCAATCGCAGACGCTCCTCACCGGCCACATCCAACGTGTCGCGCAAGACACGGTCGATCGCGATGGCATCGGCGACGGCCCGTTGGTTGAGATCGGTCGGCAAGTTCACGTCATGGCCGCTCGCCTCGATCGAGACCGGCGGTGTGCCGGCCAGCGCAATCACGCGATGGTCGCTGACCTCGCCAACCGGCGCCTGATCGGAAAAATGTTTGATGCCCTGCGCATCGGTCCATCGATGGATCGACGAATCGCGCACCATCGGTCCATCGCTGCCACCGCCGCGACAGGCTGATTCGTCCATCACGGGTCGATGGTCGCGTGGCGGCACGGCGGTGATGACCTGCGTGGGCGGCGGAGCATGGATGACAGGCGCAGCAGGAGCGGCGACTTCGACGACCGGTGACTGCGGAGCAGCCAGTTGCTTCGGCGCGGGCGGCTCGGAGCAGCCGGCAAGCATCGCTCCCGACAACAGCACACATGCGGCATGGTTCGCGAGCGCTCGCGTGACCAGCGGCATGCGCAGATTCACGCATTCAAGCATCAAAACCTCGCCTGCGATGGTGCGATAATCATAATTCAATCAATGCTTTGGCGTAGGCCATGCGCAAGTTCTGGCGAAGACTGCATACCATCATCGCATGCAGCCTTCAGCCACGCTTAATCGATCAAGGCCCAAGTTCTGCCGTTCACTTACCAGCCGCAACGGAGATTTCGCGATGAACCAATCAATTCCAGCCTTGGCAACTATCGCCGCAAGCCTCGCCCTGATGGCCGGCTCAGCCTTTGCACATGATCCGCCGACCACGCCAGCCAAAGACGTTTCGACGCCCGACGTCGTGAAGACCGCGGTGACGATGCCAACCGAAACCGGTACCAAGACAGTCCGCTCAGGAATGTCCGCACAGCCTGCGGCTGGTCCTGCGCCCGCGTTTGCTACGCTTGATACGCACAATCGCGGCTATCTGGATTCCAACGACGCCGAGGCCTATCCGCTACTGGGCACCGACTTCATCAAGGCCGACGGCAATCGTGACGGCCAGGTCTCGAAGGCCGAATACGAGAACTGGGTTGCACAACAGTAACCACGCCTTTCTCCATCTCGTTGTTCAAAAAAAAAGGCCGCGTCTCAGGACGCGGCCTTTTCGTTGTGATGCTCGGCTTTTCTTGGGCGGACTTGATCTGCCGCAGAACCAGCGGACAAGTAGCAACTTTCAAACCTCGTCATTCTCGCGAAGGCCGGAATGGCGAAAGGGAGGGGTCTACGCAGAAATTACGATGTCAGAAGGAGAGACGTCGCGTCTCAGCCAACATCCCTCGCATTGATCATTCCCCCGCTGATCTCAACAATCCGATCCGTCTTCGTGGCAAGTTTGTGATCATGCGTCACCAGCACAAAGCTGGTACCAATTTCCCGATTGAGCTCCAGCATCAGCGCATAAACTGACGCTGCATTCTGCTCGTCGAGATTGCCGGTTGGCTCATCACCGAGCACGCATGACGGTCTGGTCACCAGTGCACGCGCGACTGCAGCGCGCTGGCGTTCACCACCGCTTAGCTCACCCGGCTTGTGCCGCACACGCGACTTCAATCCAACACGCTCCAGCAGATCGCTCGCGCGTTGCTGCGCCTCGGCCAACGGCGTGCCGCGAATCAACAGCGGCATAGCGACGTTTTCCAGCGCGCTGAATTCCGGCAGCAGATGATGGAACTGGTAAACGAAACCCAGTGAGCGATTACGCAACTCGCCACGTGCACGATCGCTCAGCTTCGACATGGTCTGGCCCTCCACAATCACCTCGCCCGCCGTCGGCGTGTCCAGCCCACCGAGGATATGCAGCAAGGTGCTCTTGCCACTGCCCGATGCGCCGATGATCGCGACGGTTTCGCCACGGCGGACACTCAGGTTCACGTCGTGCAGAACTTCGGTGCGCAGGTCGCCTTCGTGATAGGTCTTGGCTACCCCCTCGGCGCGCAATACGGGTCCAATGGCTACAGCGCTTGGTGACCTGGTTGGTTGGTTCGTTGTCATGGCAGTCACCTCACTCGTAGCGCAAGGCGGCAGCGGGCTCAGTGCGCGCCGCGCGCCAGGCTGGGTACAGCGTTGCGACGATGCAAAACAGGAACGCAGTGATGGTGATCACCGTCACATCGTTCCAGTGCAGGTCGCTCGGGAGTTCGCTGATGTAGTACACATCGGGAGAAATGAAGCTGACGCCGAAACTTGATTCGATCCATTGCACGATCGCAGTCAGATTCAACGCCAGCAGCACGCCGAACAGCACGCCCAGCGCGATGCCCAACGTGCCCACCAGCACGCCCTGCACCATGAACACGCCCATGATGCTGAGTGGCGATTGGCCCAGCGTGCGCAGGATGGCGATGTCGGCCTGCTTGTCGGTCACCAGCATCACAAGCGTCGACACCAGGTTGAACGCGGCGACGGCGACGATCAGCGAAAGAATCAGAAACATCACTTTCTTCTCCATCGCAATCGCCTTGAAGAAATTGTTGTGACCCTGCATCCAGTCGCCGACCCGGTACAACTGACCCAGCTCGCTCGATATCTGCTGGCCGACCGGATAGGCGCGGAACAAGTCCTTCAGCTTCAGGCGAATGCCGCTGGGGCCGTCGAGGCGATACAGCGTTTCCGCATCTTTCATGTGGATGACAGCAAGGCCGGCGTCGTATTCCTGCATGCCCGCATCGAACACGCCGACCACAGTGAACCGCTTCAAGCGCGGCACCGCGCCAATCGGCGTCGCGCTGAATTCGGCCGCGAATACCGTCACCGGATCGCCAACACGCACGCCCAGCGTGCTCGCCAGTTCCCGACCCAGAATGATGCGGAAACTGCCGGGCGTGAGGTCGTCAAGACTGCCATCGACCATGCGTGCGCCGATTTCGGAAACCTTTGGCTCCGTGTCCGGCAACACGCCACGAATGATCGCGCCCGAATTGCGGTCGCCCTGAAGGAACGCTTCGCGCTCGACGTAAGGCGCTGCGCCGAGCACATCGGGATTCTTGTTGGCCACCTCAACCGCGTGCGGCCAGTCACGCACGCTCTCGTCGACACCCGAGATGGTCGCGTGCGCCACCATGCCGAGGATGCGGTCCTTCAACTCCTTGTCGAAGCCGTTCATCACGGAGATCACGGTGATCAACGCCGTCACCCCCACCGCGATGCCGAGGATCGACACCAGCGAGATGAACGAGATGAAGTGGTTGCGACGCTTGGCCCGCGTGTAGCGCAAGCCGATGAAAATTTCGAGCGGACGAAACATGCGGTAATCGCAATCCTTGAAGAGGCTGAAGCCCGCGAGGGTGGGTCAGACAGCGGGGAGGGGTGAGAGTGCCGGAAGGTCACGTTAACGGCAAGATATGCGCATTGCGGCTAGCGCAGCCGCCCTCGTGTTGCGCAACACGCAACACTCTACTAGTTTGCTGCATGATCAAATCGATCCGGCACAAAGTGTTGGCGGCGCTGTTCGATGCCGGCAGCACTGCCGGTGTGCAGGCAAGTCACGCGAAGCGGCTGAGACTGCAACTGGCCGCTCTGGACACGGCACAAGTCATTGATGACATGGACATCCCCGGTTTTCGCCTCCACCCGCTGAAGGGAAAACTCAAGGGTCGCTGGTCAATACAGGTGAATGGCAACTGGCGGCTGACCTTCGAATTCACAGACAGCAATGTTCACGTGCTCGACTATGCGGACTATCACTGATGACCATGCTCAACCCCCCACATCCCGGCGAGTTCATCACTGGCATCTACTTGGAACCCAACGGAATCAGTGGCCGCGAACTTGCGGCGAAGCTGGACGTTGCAGCATCCACTCTGAGCCGCGTATTGAACGGCAGCAGCCGAATCACACCCGAAATGGCCCCGCCTGTCCAAGGCGATCGGTCGCTCCCCCGAAAGCTGGCTGTCGATGCAGGACAACCACGATCTTTGGATTGCGCGGAAGAAGATCAACTTGAAGCGCGTTGAAAAGCTGGAAGTTCAAGCGGCGTGATGGTGCTGCACGTGTAGGTGGTGATGCTCCACGTGTAGGTGTTGATTCGGTCAACCGATGGACAGGGCATGCAAAACCTAACGATCAAGTTTGCCGAGATACTGTCACTGGCGATGCTTGCGACTGCCTCAGCCCTTGCATTGCGGCTAGTCGAACGGCTGGTCGCCGCAGGTTGGCACTCTTACAAATTCGCTGGCTACTCCAACCACGGGCACAACAATCTGAGCTTCAACATGGGATTGATTTTCTCGGTGTTACTTGCCGTCACATTCGCCGCAGCATTGAGCGCCTACATTCTCGCCAAACGCCTCGGAGCCATTCGTGCGGCCGCCTCGTCGCGCTGGGCGATGTGCATTATCGTCGCCGTTGCGGTCTGCTACTGGCTGCTCGGAATTAGCGCACTCAATACTTGGCGGTAGAGGATGCTCCTTCAGTCGCGCGCGCACATCGCGGGCGCACGCAACCGAGGCAATAAGCATCATTTTGACGTTCGTCGGCCGCGTGAAGAAACAGCAGAATCCGAACGCGTCCTGCCATCGCAGGAATCGCGACCTTGACAGGTTTCGAATAGCTAACTAGGCAGTGAGATCTGCAACGCGTTATCCCACCCAAACCGCTCCATCAACCCCGTCCACGCCCCATCCAGCGGTGCCTCGATGGTGAGCACTTTGCCGCTGAACGGATGCGCGAAGCGCAGACGGTGGGCGTGCAGGAGCATGCGGTGGACGCCGAAGTGTTCGCGGAACACGCGGTTGTGGTCGCCTCGGCCGTGGCTGGTGTCGCCTATCAGGTGATGGTGGATGTGCGAGAAGTGGCGACGGATCTGTCGGTAGCGGCCGGTTTCGGGTTGCACTTCGATCAAGGCGTAGCGCTGTTGCGGGTAGCGGCTGATGGCGATGGGCACTTCGACGGTGGCCAGGCGCTTCCAGCGCGTGACTGCGGTTTTGCGTTCGCTGGTTTCGCGAACGCCGGGGAGCGGGTAGTCGATTTCGCCGGTTTCGTCGGGCCAGCCGCGGCAGACGGCGAGATAGGTTTTCTCGACATCGCGGGACATGAACTGCTCGCCCAGCGCGGCGGCGGCCTGCGGATTGCGACCGACCAGAAGCACGCCACTGGTGCCTCGATCAAGGCGATGGATGGGATGCAGGCTGCCGCAATGGCCATCGGCCTTTAGCTGATCCCGCAGCAGGTCAACCAGATAAACGCCGTCTTCGTTAACCAGGCGCGAGCGATGCACGGCCATGCCGGGCGGCTTGTCGACGAGCAGCAGGTGTTCGTCGGAATACAGGATGGACAACGTGGGCGGCGGTCGCTGCGACGCGAACTTCACTTCGCCCACGAGGTCGCTCAACTCTTCAATGCTTCCGGTTCAACGGTAAAGCTCTCACCGCAACCGCATTCGCCAGTCGCATTCGGATTGCGAAACACGAACGCCGCGTTGATGCCTTGCTTGGCGTAATCGATTTCCGTGCCGTTGATGAAGGGCAACCACTTGCGATCAACCACGATGCGCAGGCCATCGTCGTCGAAGACGCTGTCGTCACTGCCGACTTCGCTGGCGAGATCGACGACGTAAGCAAAGCCCGAGCAACCGGTCCGACGCGCACCGAAACGCACGCCGATTGCGTCGGCGTCGCGCTGCAGGTACTCGTGCATGCGGGCACGGGCGGCGGATGTGAGCTGGAAATTCATGAACTTGCGAACCTTTAGATCTGGAAAACAGTGTAGCAGTGACACGTGAATCGGCCCGGCCGGCACCCTGCTCCGTTATCATTCACCGCTTAATTGCGCCCGATATCGGCGCCCAAGCACGAGGTTTCAAGGCAATGGCGGCAACCACGATCAAACAGGCGCTGGCAGGCGACGGCGCGGACGGTACCGTGACGGTGAAAGGCTGGGTGCGCACGCGGCGCGATTCCAAGGCCGGGCTGTCGTTCGTCAATGTCAGCGATGGCTCGTGTTTCAATCCGATCCAGGTGGTTGCGCCGAACACGCTAGCCAACTACGACAGCGAAGTGGTCCGCCTCACGGCTGGCTGCGCGGTCAGCGCGAGCGGTACACTGGTCGCGTCGCAAGGCAAGGGCCAGGGTTTCGAAATCCAGGCGGACAGCATCGAAGTGTTGGGTTGGGTCGACGACCCGGAAACCTATCCGATTCAACCGAAGCCGCATTCGATGGAGTTCCTGCGCGAGGTGGCGCACCTGCGCCCGCGCACCAACGTGTTCGGCGCGATCACGCGCGTGCGCCACACGCTGGCGCAGGCGATTCATCGGTTCTTCGACGAGCAGGGCTATTACTGGATCAACACGCCGATCGTGACGACGTCGGATGCGGAAGGCGCCGGCCAGTTGTTCCGCGTGTCGACACTGGACATGGCCAACCTCCCGCGCAACGACAAGGGCGGCGTCGACTTCAACAAGGATTTCTTCGGCAAGGAAGCATTCCTGACCGTGTCGGGCCAGCTTAACGTGGAGGCGTATTGCCTGGCACTGAGCAAGGTCTATACGTTTGGGCCGACCTTCCGTGCGGAAAACTCGAACACCACGCGGCATCTCGCCGAATTCTGGATGGTCGAGCCGGAAATCGCTTTCGCTGACCTGAACGCCAATGCCGATCTCGCCGAAGCGCTGCTCAAGTACGTGTTCCGCGCCGTGCTCGACGAGCGCGCCGACGACATGGCGTTCTTCGCCGAGCGCATCGAGAAGAGCGCAATCACGCGTCTGGAAAATTTTGTCGTGCAACCGTTCGAGCGCATCGACTACGGCGACGCGATCAAGATCATCAATGCATCGGGAAAGAAGTTCGACTACGCGGTCGAATGGGGCGCCGACCTGCAAACCGAGCACGAGCGCTACCTCGCCGAGGAACACGTCGGCGGTCCAGTGGTAGTGATGAACTACCCGGAAAAGATCAAGGCGTTCTACATGCGCCTGAATGACGATGGGCGCACTGTCGCAGCGATGGATGTGTTGGCGCCGGGCATAGGCGAAATCGTTGGCGGCTCGCAGCGCGAGGAGCGACTGGACATGCTCGACGCGCGCATGGCTCAGTTCGGCATTGATCCCGTGCATTACCAGTGGTATCGCGACTTCCGCCGTTACGGCACCGTGCCTCACGCGGGCTTCGGGTTGGGTTTCGAGCGACTGGTTGTCTACACCTGCGGGCTGTCGAACATCCGCGACGCGATCCCGTATCCCCGTGCGCCGGGCCAGGCGGAATTCTAGGGTGATCGATTGATGCTGCTCGCTCGCGAATTTCTGCTCATCATGGGGCTCGGGACCATCGTCGCCGGGTTGACCACCTACATCATCATTTCGATACTGGTTACTACGCATTTGCGTGATCACCAGGCAGCGGAGCGCGAACGCCTGGGCGCGAACATCTTGAGCCCACGAATTTTTGGCTGGTACTTGTTTCGGCGTTACGTTCACCTTCGCGATCGCAGCTTGAAGGCGCTGGCCGCACCCGGCTGGTTAGGAACCTGGGCAATTGTGATCGGCGCGTTATGCATCGTCATCTCGAAGGGAATGCAATATGTCTGACGCGATTGACGAAGCAGCGAACGACGACCAGTTCGAAGACGACGACGGCGACGAAGGCATCGACGACGGCAGAGAGCAAGAACTCGCTTCGTTCTGGTGGCTGGCAGCAGCAGGCGACACCATCATCTGGGCGCGGCTGAGCACGTTCGCGTCAGGCATTGCCGAGGTGTTCGATTGCGATGGCAACATCCTGCGCTATCCCGATGAGGAAGCCGCACGCGTTGCCCTGCTCGACGCCGAGTTCCGCGCGATGGATGGTCTCGATCAGGACGATGCCGATCAGTGGGGCCTGGATCTCGACACGCTGGAGCCGCCAATGGGCGACGACGACGACGCGCTGGTTCCGCAGATGATTGAAAAGAACGGCCGCGATTTCGGAGCATGACGATGAACCTCGATCTACTAGGCAAGCACGCCTTGGTCTGTGGCGGTTCGCAAGGCATCGGCCGCGCTGCTGCGATTGAACTCGCCGCGATGGGTACGGATGTGACGGTGCTGTCGCGCTCGCAGGACAAGCTCGAAGCGGTCGTCGCAAAATTGCCCAGGATCGACTCCCGGCAGCGTCACGGCTGGTTGGTCGGTGACATGAATGAGCATGCCGAACTGAAGGCTGCCGTAGAAAATCTTGTGGCCGAACGTGCGGTGCACATCGTCATCAATAACAGCGGTGGTCCTCCCGGCGGTAGCGCGCACGAAGCGGCGCTGGACGCATTCCGCATTGCTTTCAACCAGCACGTGATGGCGGCGCAGATCATTTTGCAGGCGGTGTTGCCGGGTATGCGCGATGCGCGCTTCGGGCGCTTCGTCAACGTGATTTCCACGTCGGTGAAAGAGCCGATCCGCAACCTCGGCGTATCCAACACGGTGCGCGGCGCGATGGCGAGTTGGGCGAAGACGCTGGCAGGCGAACTCGGTCCCGACGGCATCACCGTCAACAACGTGCTGCCCGGTTACACGCGTACACAACGGCTCGACCAGATCCTTGCTGATCGCAGTGCGGCGTCTGGCAAGACCGAAGCGGAAGTCGCGCAGGCCATGCTTGCAACCGTGCCGGCATCACGCTTCGCTGAGCCTGCGGAAGTTGCAGCGGCGATTGCATTTCTGGCATCGCCCGCCGCGGGCTACATCAACGGCATCAACGTGCCGGTGGACGGCGGGCGCACGCAGTCGATGTGAGCGGCTCAACAATCGTGGCTCATCGCGCGGCGCAACGCCGTAACGCCTTGGTCCGTCTGGACCCCACGTTGTGCAAGGCGAACTTCGCCGAGTGCGCGCGTTTCCTTATCAGGAGCCACCCATGCGATCCCTTTCCCCGATTCATTGCTTGACTGCACTGCTGCTTTCGACGGCCTTGGTCGCCTGCGCACCCATGGCACCGCTCAGGATGGAGACCGCCGCACTGTCGAACGACAACGTGACCGTGCAGATGGTCAGTCCCGACCAGTTCGCCGAACTTCGCCAAAACCGCAACTTCGGCGACATGCGTGATGGCAGTTGGCTGGTCGAATTGCAGAAGCACGTTGTTGATCGCGCCGGTCGCCGCTTGGCTTCTGGGCAGCACCTTGACGTCAACATCACCGACATCAAGCGTGCTGGCGATTTCGAGCCATGGCGTGGTCCGAATTTCAACGACATCCGCGTGGTCAAGGAAATTTACCCGCCGCGCATCGACTTGAACTACGTGCTCAAGGATGGCAATGGCAGCGTGGTTCGCGAAGGCAGCGACGAGCTTACCGACCTCGCCTTCCTGCGCCGCATCGTTCGCAACGACACCGACCCATTGCGCTACGAGAAGCGTTTGATCGACGATTGGCTGGGCAAGCTTTTGCATTTGTAATCCCTACGCGGCGACAATGGCTGACCCACAACCGGAGTCAGCCATGCATCGCTGGAAGAGCCTGCTCGCGTTCCTCGTCGTCACCTTTGCCGCGGCTGCTCTGGGCAGCCTCAGCATGCCGGACGCCTGGTATGCGGCACTGAACAAGCCGTCGTTCAATCCGCCCAACTGGATATTCGGTCCGGTCTGGACCGTGCTCTACGTGTTGATTGCCGTCGCAGGCTGGCGCATCTGGAAGCAGGCAGGCGACTGGTGCTTTGCGCTGTCGTTGTGGTTGCTACAACTGGTGCTCAACGGGTTGTGGACGCCCCTGTTCTTCGGCATGCACCGCATCGATCTGGCGCTTGTTGATATCGCAGCGCTGGTCCTGGTGTTGATCGCGACCATCGTGGCGTTCTTCAAGCGTGATCGCGTGGCTGCTTGGATGCTGATCCCCTACCTTTCGTGGGTGTCGTTCGCGACGCTGCTGACGGCCAGCATTTATCGGCTCAATCCCGCCGGTTGAACCCGGAGTCAAGTGCTTTGCGCTGCACTGCAACACGGATTGCTTTATCCTGCGCGCCCTGCCCGGCCCAGCCCGGTAATTCGTGAAATCTGCGAGAGACGAACATGGCTCTGGAAAAAGTTCCGACCGGGCGGATGGTTCCCGACGAGATCAACGTGATCATCGAAATCCCGAAGGATTCCGAGCCGGTCAAGTACGAAGTTGACAAGCAATCAGGAGCGATCTTCGTGGATCGTATTCTGTCCACGCCGATGCGCTACCCGTGCAACTACGGCTACGTTCCGCAGACGCTGGGCGGCGATGGCGATCCGTTGGATGCGCTGGTGGTGTTGCCGCTGCCGCTGGTGCCGGGTTCGGTGATTCGCTGCCATCCGGTCGGCATGTTGATGATGACTGACGAGGCCGGTGCCGACGAAAAATTGCTGGTCGTGCCGATCGCGAATATCTTCAACGGCTATGAACACATCACCGACATCCACCAGGTTTCCAAGCACTGGATGGATCGCATCGGGCATTTTTTCGAGCACTACAAGGATCTCGAAACTGGCAAGTGGGTGCGCATCGACGGCTGGAGCGATGCTGCTGCCGCGAAGGCGGAAATCCTCGCCTCGATTGAGCGCTACGAATTCGATCAGGCGGAATAACCACGCTAGGGATGCTCTGAACAAGTCCACGCAGGCGGCATGATGTCAGAAAGGTTCACGGATTGAGGTGCGTGGCGCCGTGCAGGCTGGCCGCCTGGTCAAGAAACCGACCCGATAGTGTGGTCCACGTCGCCGAAAGTCTTGCCTGCGCCAGCGCATAGCGATCATCCAGGCTCGCGGCGCGCTGGTAGAACTCGATGGCCCTGCGGAAATCCGCTTCCGTGTTGCGCGCTTCGTAAAACCGCCCCTGCAGGTAGGCGTTGTAGGCGTCGAGGTTGCCGCTTGGCGGGTGTTCGCTTTGACGAACGCTGTTCGGATCGGTCAGCAGGGTCGCCTTGAGTTGGTCGGCTACCGCCTTGGTGATGCTGGCCTGCAGATCGAACAGATCGATATAGGGACGCACATAACTTTGCGACCACAGCGTGCTGCCATCGGCGCTGTTAATCAATTCGGCGGTGATGCGAACTTCGGTTCCGGCGCGCCGTACCGTGCCATCAAGCAGGTGCTTCACGCCGAGTTTTTCGGCAATGCTGCGGCTGTCTTCGCTACTGTCGCGAAACTGGAACGACGAGTTGCGGCTGACCACACGCAGCCCGGAGAATTGCGACAGCGCACTGATCAAGTCATCGGACAGCCCGTCGGAAAAATATTGCTCGGCCTTGTCGCCGCTGGCGTTCGAGAATGGCAAGACGGCGATCGATTCGCCCGCCTGCGCCTCGCCGCCGGGACTAAGAAACACCTGGTCGACCACCAGCACAATCAACGCCAGGCTCAACGCGGCAATGATCCAGCGATCAAGCTTGCGGCGGGTTGAGTGTTGCTCGACCGGTACGGCTTCGGCGTTCGCGCCGGCTTCTTCAGTTGGGGGTGCGATCGCGCTCCAATCGTAGAACCATGACAGCAGCATGGCGACCGGAAATCCGGCGAACACCGCGATGACAACGACGCGTTCGACCCAGTTGGGAACGTTGAAAAACGGCAGAACCTGTGTGGTGATCTGGACCAGCAACCAGCCGGTCGCGGCGTAAAGCGTGGCTGCCCGATAGACGTTGCGTTGCTTGAGTTCGGCGATCAGGTTCAACGCCTGCCCCCTCGGCTGGCCAACTCTCGGAATCAATGCAATTCGGCGGTCGAGAAAACAACGAAATCATCTGTCGGTCGTCGCTTGTTCCGACATCTCGAAGCCTCGAAGAATATACAC
>JAYUYW010000271.1:0-4139 GCA_043752325.1 Rhodanobacteraceae bacterium
ACCACGCGCGGCACCGACAGTTGGGTTACGGCGGAAAGCCCGACTGGCGAAAGGCACATCTCACCGATTTCAAGAATGAAGTACGCAGCAACCAGCCACCACACGCTGGCCATCGCGCCGGTCACGCCAACCTCCTGCGCCGCCAACGCGAGCGGGATGAACGACAGGCCGGCGAACAAAAGCCCAAGTGCGCTCTTGAACGGTTTCGACGGGTCAGCGCGATAGCGATCAAGCCAACTCCACAGAAAAGTGAAGATCGGCGCCAACAGCACGATGAACATCGAACCAAGGAAGGTCAGCGAGCCGGCGGTCTGCGGCAGGATCAGCAGGTCGCGCATCAGCAGCACCAGCATCAACACCACCACGCCGCCGAACAACCAGCGCGGCGCATTCGACGCCGGATTGCGATCGGATAACTGCGCCGACAGCATGAACGACAACGGTGCCAGCAGCAGCGAGAAGATCGACCACGGTGCATGGCTGAAGAACTGGCCGATATTGGCTAACAAGCCACCGCTCCAGACCACGGTTTCCTTGGCGCGCACGAAGCTGGGGAACAGGTCCTTGGTCAGCAGGCGATCAGTGAACGTGACCCACGAGCCGTAGGTTTGTTCGTACAAGGTGAAGAACACCAGGCACATGAAGATCATCGCCATCAGCGCGATCATGCGGTCGCGTTCGACCTTGCTGCACTGGCTCAAGATGAACCACAGAAACCAGACCAGCACCCCGATCAGCACCACCAGCATTAGCATCAGCGCCAGCGAAATTTCGCCACCGAGCGAGAACTTGGTGTTCGCCGACGCCCACATCAACGCGGCGACCGGAACCAGCCCCAGCACTGCGCCGCCGTAGATCAACCATTCGCGCGGCACGCCAATCACACGCTCAAGCAACAGCTCTGGATTGGACGGTTCCGCGTAGCCATGAAGATATTTTTGCCCCCACAGGAACAACACCAGACCCAGCAACATGCCGATACCGGCGGCGCCGAAACCGTAGTTCCATCCGAGCGTCTCGCCGAGATAGCCGCAGACCAGCGACGCAAACAATGCACCCAGGTTGATGCCGGCATAGAACAGGCTGAAGCCGGAGTCGCGACGCGCATCCTCGGGCGGATAGAGCTTGCCGACGATGGTTGAGATGTTCGGTTTCAAGAAGCCGACGCCCATGATGATCAGCGCCAACGACATGTAGAAGATGCGCAGTGAGGCTTCGTCGCGAATCACTTCGGTTCCAACCCGCGTCGCCGCCGCGCCTTCGAACGCCATGCCGAAATGACCGAGACACAAAAGAATTCCGCCGAACACTACCGCCTTGCGCATGCCCAGCCAGCGGTCTGCCAGAAGCCCGCCGAACACCGGGATGCAGTAGACCAAGCCCCCGTAGGCACCGATCAAATCGTAGCCGGCGTCGTCGCCGAACAAGTGGTATTTGGTGAGATACAGCAGCAGCAACGCCTTCATTCCGTAGAACGAAAAGCGCTCCCACATTTCGGTGAAGAAGCAGACGTACAAACCTTTCGGGTGGCCGAACAGTTCGTCGGAACGCTGGCTGCTGGCGGTCATCGAAGATTCCTGCCGAGTGCAAATTCAAGCGTCCAAGTATAGCTACCGCCTTGAGGCGGTCGCGCACGACATGAAGGCAGTGATAGCGTTGTCTACTTCGAAAAGGACCAATTTCCCGATGACACCAGTGACCAACCAACTGCGCCGCACCAAGATCATCGCCACGCTCGGCCCGGCCACGGACGGCGACATGCTTAAACAGGTGCTGGCCGAAGGCGTCGACGTGGTGCGCCTGAATTTCTCCCACGGCAAGCCCGACGATCATCGCGAGCGCGCCGCTGCGGTTCGCGCGGCGGCAATAGAGCTGGGCATCGAGGTCGCGATCCTCGGCGACCTGCAAGGTCCGAAAATTCGTGTCGAGGCATTTGCCGATGGCCCAGTGATGCTGCATGTCGGTGATCGCTTCGATCTCGACTGCCGCGTCGACGCACCGCTGGGCGACGCGACGCGCGTCGGCGTCGGCTATCACGAACTGTGGCAGGACGTGAAACCTGGCGACCTGCTATTGCTCGATGACGGGCTGATCGGGCTCGAAGTGGTGGCCGTGCAATTTGAACTGATCGAATGCGTTGTTGCCGTCGGCGGCAAGCTGTCCAATCGCAAGGGCATCAACCGCCTCGGCGGCGGGCTGACGGTTGCCGCATTGTCTGACAAGGACCGCGCCGATATTCGGCTTGCGGCAGAGATCGGTGTCGACTTCCTTGCTGTGTCATTCGTGAAGACGGCGGACGATGTCGAGCAAGCGCGAACGTTGTTGCGAGAAGCGGGCGGTCATGCTGCGCTGGTCGCGAAGATCGAACGCAGCGAGGCCATCACCAACCTCACCGAAATCATCGATGCGTCCGACGTTGTGATGGTCGCGCGCGGCGATCTTGGCGTCGAAATCGGCGACGCGGAATTGCCGGGCCTGCAGAAGAAGATCATTCGCGAAGCCGTGCAGCGGCATCGCGCCGTGATTACCGCGACGCAGATGATGCAGTCAATGGTGGAATCGCCCATTCCGACCCGCGCCGAAGTGCTTGATGTGGCCAACGCCGTCATCGACGGCACCGACGCGGTGATGCTGTCGGCGGAAACCGCATCCGGCCTGCATCCGGACAAGGCGGTCGCCGCGATGCGCCGCGTCTGTTTGGGCGCCGAACGCCAGTTCGATCCAACCGGTGACGGGCCGGTCGGCAAGGAAACCATCGTGCGCACCGACCAGGCCATTGCGATGGCATCGATGATGCTGGCCGATCGGGTTGGTGCACGCGCCATCGTCGCCCTGACCGAATCCGGCGCGACCGCGCGCTGGATGTCACGCTTCCGCTCCAGGATTCCCATCTACGCGCTGTCGCGCCACGCCGCCGCACGACGCCGAACCCGTATCTACCGCGATGTCTACGCGATCGATTTCGACCCGAAAGACCTTGGCCCCACGCGCGCCGCGCGCGCTGCCATCGAGCATTTATTCCGCCTCGGCCTGCTCGCCGAAGCCGACCGCGTCATCCTCACCACGGGTGATCACACCGGCGAGCTGGGCGGCACCAACACGCTGAAACTGCTTCGCGTTGGCCCGGATGGTATTGCCGAAGGGATGAGTGATCTTTGATGCGAACGCCCCGCGGGCGTTGATCGCTGCGGAACGATGCGGAGAATCGGGTGAACGATACGAATAAGTGAACCTGACCCCGTTAGTTGATCATCGGCGCCAACCTATGGTCTTGATGATGGCCTTCATGCGCCCAGAGACCACTACCCGAAAGCCTACCTGCTCCGGCATCTCCGGAAGCTTGCGGAAGCTGAAAACTGTCTCGCGCTTGGTACCTAGGGCCAGCGGCAAGCTGCTTTGCCCTAGGATGCTCACTGGAGAGCCGGAATCGTTCAATTCGTACAGCTCAAACGCAAGAACCGCGCTCGGTGTTGCCGATTCGACTTCGTAGTCGATCCACATTTCATCGGCATCGGGACTCATGTCCGACCAGACGGAGATCACTTCAGTCCGGCCCGGATAGTTCCCGTCGACGACAATGACGTTACCTCGATCCAAGCTCGCATCCGCTGACCAAGCCGAAGCCGGTACGTCGACTTCGCCCGTGACTTGGAATTTCTGGAAAGTCGTTGCCCAACCAAAGCGACTGTACAACTTCGCGAGGATGCTCGACCGACCATCTTTGGTCCTGTAGATACGGATTGCTGATTGCGGGCAAACCACTCTTTCGTCAGGAGGCCCGAAGAGGGCATCCATCAGCCCGGAATCTAGCCCGCCTTCGTCGAGCATTTCTATATTCCCCGCATGCGCGGGGAATGAAGGAGAAAGCCAATCAAGATTGGTATTGAGCAGGGTGCTTGGATGGAGATCGAAAGGACGCAGGGGGATAAGCGTTATATCTGGAATGCGGGCCATGACTGACATCGTATTCCAGTAATCGGCAAATCCCATGCGCACATGATATCTGTTGATGATATTCCGGTGGCATTCGATCTGGGCCGACCTCACATCGTGGATCCGGAATTTGCTGAATGGCCACGACATGGACGAGTGGCTCCCGATCATCAGGACAGCGACAACGAGCACGGGTAAAGCCACGA
>JAYUYW010000272.1:0-10208 GCA_043752325.1 Rhodanobacteraceae bacterium
TGCTGGTTCTTTTGACTCACCCGCCCGTTCCTGTTGGGAGGTGCTGGACGGATAAGCCGCTTGCGGGACGCGCGAGGGATCGCGTGGCTTCGGCTGCGGCACAGGATGTGCCTTCAGCCGAACCCGGCCAGTGCTTGCGTACCCGCACGGCTTCACCGTGCGGGCGACAGGCCATCGGGTCGCATCTTTTGGTTACTTTTCTGTGCGCCTGAAAAGTGACTGACGCGCCGGCAGGCGCGAGAAACGCTTGACCACTCTGGTGACAGCCAACGACAAGAGCGACGCGCAGCCCGACGAAACGCATGAACAGTCCGGCGAAAGCCTACGTGCAGGAGACGCAGCGTCAAACGCTAGGTCAAAATGGGTCCCCGCTTTCGTGGGGATGACGAAGGGTGGGGACTGACGACGCTGGCGACAGCTAAAGATCCTCGGAATTAAGCGGTTGAAAACGGAAACGTGAGCACATCGCCGATCACACCGGTATCGGTCATCCCCATCATCAGCCTCTCGATGCCGAGTGCAACACCCGCGCAATCCGGCATTCCGTCGCGCATCGCGTCGCAAAGATTTTTGTCGATGGGCAGTTCGCGCAATCCGCGCTCGCGACGGCGGCGATTGTCGTTCTCGAATCTCTGATGTTGTTCGTCGGCGTCTATCAGTTCGTGATAGCCGTTGGCCAGTTCGAGGCTGCCGAGATACAGCTCAAAGCGCTCCGCCAACGGCGGGTCACCGGGACGTATCCGTGCCAACGCGCATTGGCTGGCCGGCCAGTCACGGACGAGAGTCAACTGATCTCGTGGCAAGGTCGGCTGGATGCGATGCGTGACCAGAAGATCAAGCCAGTCGTCACGCGTCATATGCTTTGGATCGACCGACAGCTCTCCGAGAGCGGCAATCAATTGAACCACCGATGACCTGAAGGGATCTACCTGCGCGTTTGCGATAAACAAATCGCGGTAGCTGTACTCCACGATCTCGACCTGCTTGCCAACCAACGCGAGCGCGCCACGTACAAGTTCAACGGTTTCCAGCGCTAGGCGACGATGATCCCAGCCAACTCGATACCATTCCAGCATCGTGAACTCGGGATTGTGGCGGCCACCGGCTTCGCCGTTGCGGAAGACGCGCCCCAGCTCGTAGCAATCGCCTACGCCGGCAGCAAGCAAACGCTTCATCGGGAACTCGGCCGACGTACGCAACCAGCGCTCACGCGAACCGGCATCGACATGACCGCTGAAATTTGTCGAAAAGCTGCTGATATTGGGATCGGTATTGGCGGCTGCTGTCAGGATCGGTGTTTCCACTTCGAGCACGTCGCGTTGCGCGAAGAACTCACGGATCAACGCGTAGAGTTGTGCCCGCAGGCGCAATGCCTGATGAGGCGTAGTCGTCGACGTCATGTTTCATCCATCATCCGCGCGGCTTCGAGTATCCGTTTTGCCCAGTCTGGTGTGGCCTTCAGTGTCTTCACGTCGCGTGGTGTCAGCAGTCGGCCGCCGGGAATCGGTCGGTTTTTCCTAAATTTGGGAAGTATTGCTTGAGTTGGGTTCAGGACCATTGTTCCAGCAACGCGAGCAGGCGTGCTTCGTCCCACACGTCTACGTGCAATTCGTGCGCCTTGTCGAGCTTGGAACCTGCTTCGCTGCCGGCCACGACGAAACTGGTTTTTTTGGAAACGCTGCCCGACACCTTTGCGCCCAAGGCTTCCAGTCGTAGCTTCGCCTCATCGCGGCTGAGCTTGGCCAAGGTACCGGTGAGCACGACAATCTGGCCATCGAGGGCGCCAGTTGCAGCCTTCGTATCGGCGGGTGCGGCAGCCAGCAACCGATCAACCGCGTTGGCGCTGTGTAACAACAAGGCTTGGTTGCCGCCATCGCCCAACCATGCTTCCATTGCATCCGTCGTATCGTTTGGCAGGCCTGCCGATTTCCATTCCAACGGCGCCGCCTTTGCGATATAGGGCAACGTTGCAAACATTGCCGCCAGTTGATCGGCGCGAATTCTCGTCATCTTTGGTATAGCCAACGCGACCAAAATGCTGGCCGGATCGAGCAGATCGCGAAGCTTTGCCGACGGCGGGTGTTCGTCCGCAATTTTCACGCCGCCAGCAAGCAGACCATCGATCACACTTTGATTGCCGGCCTGGTCAAAGAAGTGACCTAGCGATTGGGCGACCTCTGCACCGATGTCGGGAACCACGGTGAATAAGGGCCATGGCAATCGGCGGATTGTTGCTAGTTCGCCAAACCACGTGGCAAGCGCTTTCGCCGTGGATTCGCCAACGTGGTTAATGCCGAGCGCGAACAGCATCCGATCCAGCCGAGCACGGCGACTGTCGTCGATTGCAGCAATAATTTTTTCAGCCCAGCGCGTCGCGACCTTGCGCGCCTTGACCGATTCCGGAACGCTGCCATCGCGCTCATCGCTGCTTTGCTTCATGGCGACGAAATCATCGACCGTCAACTGATACAGGTCGGCTACCGACTCGACGTAACCGAACTCGCAAAGCCCGTCGATCAGGCGCTCACCAAGACCATCAATGTCCATCGCGCGGCGACCGGCGAAATGTGCAATCGCCTGTTTGCGTTGTGCGGAACAAGTCAAACCACCCGAACAGCGCCAGGCCGCCTCACCTTCCTCGCGCACGATCTCCGATCCACAGACCGGGCAATGCGTCGGCATCGACCACGCCGGCGCATCGGGTGCGCGCATCCCTGGGACCACCCGCGCAACTTCGGGAATCACATCGCCGGCACGACGCACAATAACGCTATCGCCTACGCGGACGCCCAGTCGCGCGATCTGATCGGCGTTGTGCAGGGTCGCGTTGGTAACGGTGACCCCCGCGACCTGCACCGGCTTCAACCTTGCGACCGGAGTAGCTGCGCCGGTGCGGCCGATCTGGATGTCGATGCCTTCAAGAATTGTGGTCTGTTCCTGCGCCGGAAACTTGTGCGCCAGCGCCCAGCGCGGCGCGCGAGAAACGAAGCCGAGTTGGCGTTGACCGGTATAGTCGTCGAGCTTGTAAACGACGCCATCGATATCGAACGCGAGTTGATCGCGTTTCCCACCGATCTTCTCGTAGTAGTCAAGCAGGTCTTTTTCACCCGATGCCAATGCAACGAGATCGCTGACCGGGAAACCCCAGTCGCGTAATCGCGCCAATGTCAAAGAATGGGTTTCTGGCAACGCGCCGCCCTCGACAGACCCGACAGCGTAGGCGTAGAAATCCAGAGGTCGTTGCGCAGTAAGCCGTGGATCAAGCTGGCGCAAGGAACCAGCTGCACCATTGCGCGGATTGGCCAGCACCTTGCCGCCGCTGACACGCATGGATTCGTTGTAGCGCTCAAACGCCGCTCGTGGCATGTAGACCTCGCCACGCACTTCCAGTGTGCTCGGCCAGTCGTCGCCGCGCAGCTTCAATGGAATCGCGGAAATCGTCCGCAGATTCGCCGTCACGTCCTCGCCAGTTTCGCCATCGCCGCGGGTCGCGCCCTGCACGAACAGGCCGTCTTCGTAGCGCAGGCTGATCGCGAGGCCATCGAGTTTTGGTTCGACCGAAAACACCGGGCCCTTTCGATCAAGCTTTTGTTCGATACGAGCAACGAAATCGCCCACCTCGCTATCTTCAAATGCATTCCCGAGTGACAGCATCGGCAAGGCATGACGAACGCTGGCAAACGCGCCGGATGGTGCCGACCCTACCCGGTGCGTTGGCGAGTCAGCGGTGATCAGCCTGGGGTGCTGTGCTTCCAGCGACAGCAATTCCTTCATCAGCGCATCGTAGTCGGCGTCAGCCACGTTCGGATCATCCAGACCGTGGTAGCGCTGGTTGGCATCGTCGATCAGGCGCCGTAGTTCGACGATGCGTTGCTGTGGCTGGGAAACATCGTTCATGTGGAAAGTGTAGCGGTGGCCTGCAGCTTGCGGAATGTCGCGAGGTGCGAAACCCCGACAACGTTTCAGCTGCGTTACACCACCCATGACGCACGCGGCGCTTTCGCTTAACCTCGTCGCCATGACGGCGGAACGGACCGATGAAGCCCTGATGCTTGCCTACGCGCACGGCGACGTCATCGCGTTCGAGCAACTTTACAAACGTCATCGCGGCACCTTGTATCGATTTTTGCTGCGCAGCCTGAAGAATCGCGCCGATGCCGATGAGCTTTTCCAGGAAACGTGGAGCCGTGCGATTGGCGCTCGTGAGCGCTATCGGGTCGATGCAAAGTTCACGACTTGGTTGCTGCAGATCGCCAACAATCTGGTTATCGACCGATTTCGACGCTCGCGACCGATGGCATCAGCGGCAGAAACCGACGCGGTGTTCCGCGAACTCGACGCGCCGGAAGACGAACAACCCGAGCGCGTTCTCAGCGAATTCGAGCAGCGCCGCAAACTGCAACTGGCGCTGGAAGACATGCCCGATGAGCAACGCGTGGCATTCCTGCTGCGCGTCGAGAACGGCATGGGATTGGAAGAAATCGGCGACATCACTGCTGTTGGTCGGGAAACGGTGAAGTCGCGGCTGCGCTATGCATTGGCGCGCATCCGCACGAGGTTTGACTCATGAGTACACGCAACGATCGCGACCTTGGCGACCTGCTGGGCGCCGACGCCGGCCGGATCGGCGCGGCCTATCGAAAGCTGAGCAAGATGGAACCGCCACGTCGGCTCGACCGCAACGTGCTGGCAGAAGCATCTCGCGCCGTGCATGGGCGTCCGCGCGCGTCGCGCTGGCTGCTTGGCATCGGAACCGCTGCAGGCGTGCTGCTGGCCGGCGGGATCGCCTGGCGTGTCAATCACGACATGCTGCGACAACGTGAATCTGCACCCATGTCGTCACCGGCAGCCGAAGCCGTGCCATCAGGCGTCATCCGCGTCGAACCGCGCGACAACTGGAAAGGCAGCGACAAGGTTGCGCCGCCGGAACAGCCGCTTGAGTCAGACGTTGCCGACGGCGAAGTCGCTGGCGCTGCCAGCCGCAAGCGCAACAGTCCTGTCGAACGCAAGGCATCACAAGCAAAACAGAAACTCGACAGCGGCTTCGTACCCGACCCGACGATCAAGAAAAGCGTTCCGAAACCCGCGCCAGAAGCTACCCGTATGCAGGAAGAAATTCGCGAGGAAGCTGCACCGAGGGCGCCGCCTGCGCCGGCGCCGCCAGTCGCGTCCGCACCCGAACC
This sequence comes from Rhodanobacteraceae bacterium, assembly GCA_043752325.1. Taxonomy (GTDB): domain Bacteria; phylum Pseudomonadota; class Gammaproteobacteria; order Xanthomonadales; family Rhodanobacteraceae; genus Dokdonella. Next base: position 5,184 of record JAYUYW010000272.1, read on the forward strand.
GTCGTCGATGGCCGAAGAATCGAACTCGGCACAAAGCCGGCGCGCGTCCAACGAAACCGAGAGTTCGATGGCATCCGAGCCGATGCAAAAAGCGGGGGGCGCAGGTCAAAATGCCGCCGACAGTTCGAACATTCCCACGCGCGACGAAGGCTCCCGCGAACAAGCTTCGTCCTTTGGTGACGCTGGCGCAACAGCGAAAATTGATCGCATCCGCGCCCTGCTGCGAGCCGGCGAGCGAGAAGAAGCACTCAAATCCTTGCGCGAACTTCGCCGGCAGCATCCTGACCTTGTCCTTCCTGCCGACCTGCGTGCGCTGGATGGCTGATTGGGATACGGCGGCGATCTAGCCAAACCCACGTGCGCGCGCTCATTGCAATCGCGTCGCGCGACCGCACTTCATCGCGATGCCACGACCTCCACGCGAACCTGTTCCCACCGGCGAACGCCGCCTTTCCGCCTATCGCCGCTTGTGGCCGTTGTTGGCGCAGCATCGTGCGCTGATTGCAGGGTGGTTGTTTTTTCTCGCGCTGTCGTCAGCAGCGACGCTGGCCTTGCCGGTCGCGGCGCGCTATCTGATCGACGGCGGCTTCAGCAAAACCGACCCTGCACTGCTCAACGCGAGTTTCATAGGCCTGTTCGGCGTTGCAGTGGTGATGGCGATTGCCGGTGCCGCGCGTTTCTGGTGCGTGACCCTCCTTGGCGAGCGCGTCGCCAACGATTTGCGCAGCAAGCTCTACACGCACTTGCTGCATCAGGACCAGGCCTTCTTCGAACAGACTCGATCCGGCGAATTGGTGTCACGACTGTCGGCCGATAGCGAACGCGTGCAAACCGTCGTTGGCTCATCGTTGTCGCTGGCCCTGCGCAGCGTGGTTTTGTTGATCGGCTCTGCGACCATGCTGGTAGTCAGCAGTCCACGCCTCGCCGGATTCGCCGCACTGGTGATTCCTGCGGTGATTTTGCCGATCGTGGTGCTCGGTCGGCGTGTCGAAAAACTTTCCCGTGATGCGCAGGATCGGGTTGCCGACGCCACTGCTGTTGCATCGGAATCGCTCAACGCAATCCATACCGTGCAGGCTTATACGCGCGAGCCGCGCGAAGCGCAGCGGTATCGGACCGCGATTGAGAAAGCACTCGCCAGTGCGGCGCGGCGCATCCGCATGACAGCATTTCTGACCGCTCTGGTGATCTTGCTCAGTTTTGGCGCAATTACCTTGGTGCTGTGGGCCGGCGCGCAGTCGGTCATTGCCGGCACCATGGACGCTGGCGTACTCGCTCAGTTCGTGCTCTACGCGGTGCTCGCAGCGGGATCAGTTGGTGGCCTCACCGAAGTGTGGGGCGAAGTGTTGCGCTGCGCTGGCGCGCTGGGACGCATCGGCGAATTGCTCGATCTGCAACCCGCAATCCAATCAGCCAATCCGGCGACCTCGCTGCCAAAGCCGACAAGCGGCGCGCTACGTTTTGACCATGTCGGCTTCCACTATCCGTCGCGTCCCGACAAGGCCGCGCTGGAAGATTTCACACTGGAAATTGAGCCCGGCCAGACGGTCGCGCTGGTCGGTCCATCGGGTGCTGGAAAATCGACCGTATTCCAATTACTGCAGCGCTTTCATGACGTACAGAGTGGAACGATCACGCTCGATGGTGTGGAATTAAGGTCGCTCGCCCTGCCCGAATTGCGCGGCGCCTATGCGCTGGTCCCCCAGGATGCAGTGCTGTTTGGTGCGAGTGCCGCCGACAACATTCGCTATGGCCGCATTGAAGCCAGCGATGCGGAAGGCGAGGCCGCTGCACGCGCCGCCGAAGCGCACGAATTCATCGCCGCACTGCCCGAAGGCTACAAAACCTATCTCGGCGAACGCGGTGTGCGTCTTTCGGGCGGCCAGCAACAGCGCATCGCGATTGCACGTGCCTTGCTGCGCGATGCGCCGGTGCTGTTGCTCGACGAAGCAACCTCATCACTCGATGCCCAATCGGAACGCTACGTGCAACAGGCTCTGGAGCGATTGATGCAGGGCCGCACCACATTGGTCATCGCCCATCGCCTCGCGACGGTTCAACGCGCCGACCGCATCGTCGTACTCGACAAAGGCCGCATCGTCGCCAGCGGTACCCATGCCGAACTGCTGCGCGAAGATGGCTTGTATGCCGACCTCGCGCGACTTCAGTTCGCAAGTTGATCAACCCCTAAAACTAAAATAAGAAAGCCCCGCCGAAGCGGGGCTTTCTTTGTCGATGATGATTCGCTCAGGCCCCGGCGACGCCGGTTGCCTGAAGCCCTTTGGGGCCTTGTTCCACTTCGAAGGTCACTTTCTGGCCTTCCTGAAGCGAGCGAAATCCAGCCGCGGAAATCGCCGAGAAATGGACGAATACATCCTCACCGCCATCTTCGGGTGCGATGAAGCCGAACCCCTTGGCGTCGTTGAACCACTTTACGGTACCTGTACGCATTGCTTTCGAGCCCCCACAACAGTCAATCGGATGCGTGCATTCGACCCGCTGCTTGCGGAAGCCGGCTGTGAAACTGCGCTCGCGGCGCGAATTCCCCCAAGCTAACCACAGCCCTTCAAGCCGTGCACGGGCGTAGTTCGCCAGTATTCTGTTCAGAAATCAAGCGTTTCCGACCGTGGGACCGGCTCAAGCCAGAATTTGACCGATGATTGGCGCGACATTGGCGGTGGCATATTCGAGGTGGGCAAAGATTTCGTCGATGCTGATTTCGCCCTCATCACCACAGCCAGCCGCCCAGTTTGCGACCAGCGCCAGGCATGCATATGGAATCGCTAGCTCGCGTGCGAGCACAGCCTCAGGCATGCCCGTCATGCCGACCAGGTCGCAGCCATCGCGGCGCATCCGTGCAATTTCGGCAACGGTTTCCAGACGTGGTCCCTGTGTTGCGCCGTAGCAACCACCGTCGACGACATCGACGTTTGAGTTCGCGGCAGCGGCGAGCAACTCGCGCCGTAACCCGGCGTCGTACGGGTAACTGAAATCGATGTGGTGGACCTTCGTGCCTTCGACATCCCAGAAGCTGCTGATTCGGCCATGTGTGTAGTCGATGATCTGGTCAGGCACGACGACGGAGCGTGGCCCCATGTCATCACGGATTCCGCCAACCGCGTTGATGCCGATGATTCTAGCCGCGCCCAACGTGTGCAATGCCGAGACGTTGGCGCGGTAGTTGACGCGATGGGGCGGGACCGTGTGCGACTCACCATGCCGTGCGAGGAAGGCCAGGCGCTTGCCGGAAAACGCGCCGGTGACGACATGACCCGAAGGCTTGCCGAATGGCGTATCGATAACGTGGCGCTCGATGTCCTCCAGCCCTGCAAACTGGTACAGGCCGCTGCCACCGATGATGGCGAGATCAATCTTCATTGCTTTCCCCTTCTTTGACTGGCTCGCGGCGACGCTGCACATCAAAGCGCATGAATCGCCGGCAGGTTACGGCCCAGTTCGTGGTAATCCATGCCGTAGCCAAATACGTAGCGGTCCGGCACTTCCAGACCGACGAAATCGGCGACGAGTCCCGGCACGACGCGGCCATGCTTCTTTTCGCAGAGCACCGCGATCAGCACACGGCGCGCTCCCTGTTCGATGCAATATTTGCGGATTGCTTGCAGCGTGTAGCCTTCGTCAAGGATGTCATCGACCAGCAGAACGATGCGGTCACGCATCTCCACGTGCGGCCGCGCCATCCAGTTCAGTTCGCCACCGCTGGTCTCGCCGCGATAGCGCGAGGCATGCAGGTAATCCATTTGCACCGGCGCTTGCACCATCGGTGCGAGATGGCCGGCGAAGATCATGCCGCCGTTCATCACGCTTATGAAAAGCGCCGATGCGTCGCCCAGTTGTGCGTCGATTTCGGCAGCCATGCGCTTCATCGCCGACCGAATCGCGGCTTGGTCATGAATCAAGTCTGCACGGGCCAATGCGGCTCTGTAATCAGCGACGCTCATGCTGGCTGCCTTGCGGATTCATCTGTGACCAGCGCGGTGATGTTGGCGATGAAGTCACCCCGTTGCGGGTTGTCGACCAGTTGTTCCCAACTGGGCGCGACCGCACCAGACAATACGGAGACGCGATCGGCATCGCAAGCCGGATATCCCGCACTCGCTGCCAGCGACTCGGGAACGATGGATGGATTGCAGGCCAGGATCAGGTCGCAGCCCGCCGCGAGATGCGCATCGATTCGCGCGCCCATTCCGCCGATGCTTTCGACTGCCGCCATTCCGATATCGTCGCCGATCACCACGCCTTCAAAGCCGTATTCGGCTTGGAGGATGTCCTGGATCCAGACTTTGGAAAAACCAGCGGCAAGCGTATCGATAGCGGGATAGACGACATGCGCCAGCATCACCGCGTCGGCGCCAGCGGCGATTCCTTCCACGAAGGGGAGCAAATCGTTGGCGACGATGTCGGCCCGATCACGACGGTCATTCGCTGTGTCGAAATGGGTGTCTTCCTCTACGGATCCGTGGCCGGGAAAGTGCTTCAGCGTCGCCGCCATCCCCGCCAGCCGCATGCCATTGACGTAGGCGTGCAGCAACGCCGAAACTGCGACCGGATCAGCGTGAAATGCACGCTCACCAATCGCGCGATTCCCTCGACGCAAATCAGCGACGGGCGCAAAGGAAAGGTCAATGCCGATTGCGCGCAACTCGCTGGCCATGATCCAGGCGTGTTGATGGGCAAGTTCCAAAGCGGCATCGCGGTCTCGATCCCAAACCTCACCGATGCGTGCGAGTGCAGGCAACTTCGTGAAACCTTCGCGAAAGCGCTGCACTGGCCCACCTTCCTGATCGACGCAGACGACAAAGCGCTCGCCCCGCAACGCGCGGATGGCTGCGACCAGCGCCGTCACCTGCTCGCGACTCTCGAAGTTGCGGGTGAACAGAATGACGCCGACAACCTGCGGCTGGACCAGCCAGTCGCAGTCGATGTCGGTGAGGTTCTTTCCGGGGATGCCGATGATCAGCATGGATAAAATCCAACGTTTTTCATGGGGTGCATGATATCCGACCG
>JAYUYW010000273.1:0-10196 GCA_043752325.1 Rhodanobacteraceae bacterium
ACTTCTCGCAATGCCGCGGGAAACATGCTGGCTGCCTTGGATTGCGTCGCAACGGCGCTTGCTTCTCCACGCGCGTCGATCAGAAAAGTTCCAGCCGCATTTTTATTGAAATTCTTAAGAATCTGGCTGGACGGATGAGCGCCTCCAACGTATACGCTGCTTGCTCGCCAATGCACCGCCAGCGACGCGCCGCTGTCTTCAACCGTTGCAGTGAATTGCTTGCCGACGGCTGGCTCCACACTGACCCAGGCGGGAAACGTGATCGTCTTCGATGTCCGCTGTTCGCGCCCGTCGGCGTCGGACAACCAAACCAGTTGCAGGCAATGCGAGCAACCTTCCGCGAAGGCCAGCGCTATCACGGAACCTTTGGCCAATCCGACTGATTCGAGCTGTCGTTGCGAGCGCCAACGAATGTTGCCATCGGAGAGGTCGATCGCGACCAGTCGGCCATCCGCCAGTGACGTGAACGCGATGTTGCGGTCATGATTCACAGCAATCGAAGGGAGGAACGCACTGGAGCGCACATTTGCGCCGGTGGCAAAGCCCGACGCGAAAAACATCAGTGACGCCGCGAGTGCGGTAATTTTAATGGAAGGGTGCATGGATTGCCGCCAGATCGAGCTTAAGGTAAACAATGTCGAGCCCAAGTATGGTCAAGGACCGCGATAATTTCCAAGCTGGCGTGGAGTCGGTGTTGGTCTGCCAGAACCTGGAGGCCGCGCTCGCCTTCTACGTCGGACACCTGGGTTTCCGCCTCGACATGATCATGCCGGCGGATGCGCCGCGCGTGGCGATCGTTTCGGGGTTCGGCATTTGCCTGCGACTGCAACTTCGTTCCGCATTGGACAATGGAGTTGCGCCGGATGGGAGTGCCAGCACGGCGATCAATCCCCTTGGCGGGCAGTCACTGGATCTCGCGATACCGGTCATTGAAACGTCGATCATAAAGCGTGCTGAAGGCAAGGCCGAATGGAGCGCTGGCCGGGCGGGCATGCACTATCGCGACCTCATTTCTGACCGAGTCGGCGGCTTCGTCATCGCATCGCAGATCCGCATCGAGCACGGCGGGCCCGTGGATGACTACGTTCACTATCACAAGGTTAGCTTGCAGTTGATCTATTGTCGTCGCGGCTGGGTGCGCGTGGTCTACGAAGACCAGGGCCCGTCATTCGTGATGCAACCCGGTGACTGCGTATTGCAGCCGCCGACGATTCGCCATCGGGTTCTGGAGTCATCTGCCGGCCTTGAAGTGATCGAACTGGGCATCCCCGCCGAACACGAAACTTGGCGCGATCACGATCTCTCGCTGCCAACCGCCATGATCAACCCGCATCGTCATTTCGGCGGCCAGCGCTTCGTTCGCCACATCGCATCGGATGCAATCTGGCAGGATGCCGCCGGAAACGCCGCCAGCTTCCGCGACATCGGGATCAGCCCGGCGACTGGTGGTTCGGCCAGCGCGCGGGTTTTCAAATTGAATGGCTCGGACGTCGCAACGGCGTCGATTGCGTTGGCGGCAAGCGCATTTCGATTCCTGTTCGTGCTGGACAATTTGCTGCAATTGAATCCAACGGAAGAGCAACCGCTCGACCTGTCAATGGAGGATGCCTGCGTCCTGACCAGCAATAAGCCCTGCACCCTAACCGCCAGGACCGAGGTGGAATTCCTGGAGGTTTGCGTGCCGGCCATCTGATCTCACTGGCCCCAGCGCAGGGGCCGCGTACATGCGCGGTTGTCGTACATGGCGATGGCACCAGTTTTGTCGCTGAGCTCATCGCGACATCACTTCACGCAGCTTTTTGGGTAGAGGGCCTCGCCGGTGTAGACCCGTGCGTCGCGCGTGGTGGCTCGGAAATCGACCTTGTCGGCAGCCATAATGAGACAGGCGCTGACGCCAGCGCGAGCAAGTGATCGGTGATGACGCGGCCATGGCAACGCCACCGGACTGACTCTAACCACACAACTACGCAGCGCTGCTGCAATACACGTTTTGTGAGTTCACGACTTATTTGGAAGATACATCAGCGCTTAGGCGCTACCCGTGACCAGTTTGTGGAGATCGGCTTGGCGTTACATTCTCGATAAATCGGCTGTATTTCCAAGGCGTGACCTGCGTTCCGCAACCAACGACACGGTCGGGAGGTAGGCTATTCTCATCGCCCAACACCGAATCGCCATGCGGCTAGACCAATGCCATGCGCCGGACCGGATGCTGGATCATTTTTTTCGAAGCGGGGACCCAATCGATGCGACATCCAATCCTTTTCACAGTGCTCCTCACCACGCTGCTGGTCGAATCAACCTTCGCACTGGCCGCGCCCCCGACGCAGCGATTCCTGCGCATCGCATCGGCGGGCGGTGTCTACAAACCGACCGGCGCCGTCGAGATGCCAGCGACCAGCGGCGTCCACCGTTTGGTGATCGACGCAACCAGCGATGAAACCTCCTCCACCGGCGTCAACCGACATCTGGAATCAGCGGCGCGCACGCTCAACCTGTACGCACTCGCCGGGGTGGCGAACGACAACGTCAAGGTGGCCGTCGTCATCCGCGACAAGGCGACACCACTGGCTCTGTCGGGCGACATCTTCCGACGCAAGTTCGGCCGATCCAATCGCGACGCCGCTTTGATCGATGACTTGAAGAACGCCGGCGTCGAGATTTTCGTGTGCGGCCAAGCCCTGACCCAACAAGGGTTTGAGGCGGGCGATGTCCAGAAGAACCTAACTGTCTCGCTATCAGCAATCACCGCGCTGGTTGATTTGCAGGGCAAGGGCTATGCGTTGATTCCTTGAGCTGGTCTTGTTGGCTTTTGGGACGTTTCGGGTTGGCGGCTACGTGCGCCGGCTTGAAGGCTGGGATCACGCACGGATCGCTGATCGCGCATTTGACCGAGTTGTGCATGCCATTTCCTGTGCGTCGAATGATCGAGCCATCAACTGCTCGGTGCGTCGCTGCGGCTGAACCTGATGCGTCGCGTCGCCGGGCTCGCTTCGACCAGCGTGGCTCGCACCGAATTGCCGAGCGATAGCGGCGCATCCGCATTCAGTGCGGCTTCGATGGCCGGGTCGCGCAGCATCACCACGCCGTTGCGGGCGTCGTGTGTATCGATTTCGACGATGCTGCCGGTGAACGTCTCACCGACTCGCTTTTCCAGCATTGTGGCTTCAGCTAGATCGATCACGGCATGCTCGAATCGACTGGCGCGGCGGGAAGATTCGCCCATGGTCGCGGGCAGAGTTGGCAGCGCCTTCAACACCCAATCAGGCACTGGCTGTTTGGCGCAGATCGCGATGCAGGTTTCGCCAACGTAGCGATCGACCAGTCGTCGCAGTGGCGCAGTCGCGTGGCTGTAGGTGGACGCCAATGCGGAATGCAGTGGCTTCTCAGGCAGGGTGCCATCGAACGCGGCATAGCCGGCGCCACGCAGCACGGTGGTGCAGTTGGTCATCATTGCGACGTGGCGCGGATTGATCGGATCGAGGGAGCGAATGAAGTCGGGATACGACATCGCGTTGGGCCACGCTATATCGAGAGCTTTCGCGGTGCGTCTCAGGCGCGCGATGGAACCGTCAAATGGCGGCGGCAGGGTGCGCAAGATACCGACCTTCGCCTGGGTCATCAGGTGCGCGGCGGCCATGCCGGTCAGCAACGAAATCTGCTCGTTCCAGCTATCCAGTGGATGGCGCGCGCGGAATTCAAGACACCAGCAACCGTTGTCGATGCGAATTTCCTGCTCCGGGAGCGGCAGGCTGATGCCGCCGCGACGCTTCTCGCGCTCGACGCGCAATTCGCCGATCTTGCGCAGCGTGTTCCACATCGGATCGTCATCGCCGCCATCGATACGCGCTTGCAGACTTTCGTAGTCGAGCTTCGCGCGGCTCTTCACCAATGCTCGTCGCACGTCCACGGCGATGCCCTCGCCGGTGTCGTCGAGATCAATGGTCCACAGCAGTGCGGGGCGAACCTGATCGGGCAACAGCGAAGCTGCACCTTCGGAAAGCACCTTGGGATGCAGGGGAACCTTGGAGTCCGCGCCGTAAAGCGTTTCGCCACGACGATTTGCTTCAAGGTCAACCGAATCGCCAGCACTCACAAACGCGGCGACATCGGCTATCGCATAGTGGACACGATAGCCGTCACCGTGGCGCTCGACGAACATGGCCTGGTCCAGGTCCATCGCGCCGGCAGGATCAATGGTGACAAACGCAATATCGGTGTAGTCCAGATCCGGCAAGCGCGGATTCGCGGCGGCGTGTTTGGCAGCCGCTTCCACGTCATCGGGAAACGCCGTCGGCAGGTTCATTTCCTGCTTGATCGCGGCAATGCCCGGTGCCAGTGTTTCGGCGCAAGGTGGGGCGGGATGAATGCGTCGCGTAGTCGACAAAGCTATTACTCGGTGGTGTTTGGCAGCAGCATGTCAGCGCTGCAGGCAACGCTGGTAGCGGCCGTCCACGCGCGTGGCGAACCAGGCGGTGGTGAGGTTGCGGGTGATCTTTGGGCTTTTCAGAGTGATGCCGGGAATCAGCGCACGCGGCAACGGTTTCCCGGCACGCCGCTCGGCGATGGCGTAGACGCGTTCGACCAGATTGCTGTCGTCGAAGTCGATGCGATCAGCACGCGAAAGTGCTTGGCGGATCGCACGATCATCCATCTCGATCTTTGTAGCCAATGCGCGCATCGCGCGTTCGGTTTCACCCGGTTGATCCATGCGTGCGCCGGGTTTGAGCAGGTCACCATCGAGCGCAATTTCACGACCACTGGCAATAGCGACCGCATTCTGGAACGCTGCGTTGCGGCTTGCGTACCAGCCGGCGTTGTAGTCGGCGAAGCGATGCACCTTTCGTGTGTACGGCGTGCGGTAGCCAAGCAGATGAGCGATACCGAAATACATGCCGCCGCGCTGAGTAAAAACTTCGTCTCGCAGGCTGTTCGTGATCGGATATGGGTAGCCACGAGCATTCGCCTCGGCGAAGCTGACGCTCACCTGCATCGGACCGCCTGTCTCGACCGGGTTGAAGTTGGCAAACAATCGCTTGCCCAGCGGCACACTTCCAATCAGGTCTTCGTAGATGCCGCTCAAGTCTCGCTCGCTGCGCGCGCGCGCGATCCGATCCGCGTAGCTGCGCCCATCCGGCGAGCGAATCTTCAACGCTGCGTCGACGACGAACTTCGGAACGTGTTTTGCAGCGGCTCGTCGGTCGATTTCTGCTCGGGCGATTCGCGCGAGGTTCGGCACCGTTGGGTCGGCTCGAAAGCCGCCCTCCTGTTCCGTGATGGCGATGACCGAACAGATGTTTTCGCTGTTTGGCTCGATCTCCTGCGCTTCAAACGCTGTCTGGATATCGACAGCCCAGCTTCCCGGCTGCTCAACCTTGGCCGGCATGCGTCGAACAATTTCGTTGCGCACATCCGAGGGTGGACGCGACAGCTCCCGCGGCGTCGTCGCGCAGCCGACTGCGAGCAGGCACGCACACAGCGCAGGAATTCCGAAGACACGTGAGGAAGAAAGCGAGGAGTGACAGTTCATGCGCGCAGCTTACGGAGCGGAGCCATCGCGTGCACGCATTCAATGCTCTCACGCCCAGTCGCCTTTGTCGGTGGCCCGACTGTTGCGGGGCAAAGTAGCCTTGCGCAGAACACTGCGGTTACGACGAAGGCACGTCTGGAGAGTGCGAACGATGATGTCTGTCTTGCACGGCCGTGTGCCGCGGAATCTCTTTTGGATGTTGGCGATGGCGCTCCTTTTTTTCGGGCTTCCCATGTCTGCGCAGGGATATGCAGAAGCCTCGACTGACTCCCACGCCCCTGCCACGAGGGCGACGGACGATGTAGTGCAACGCATACGCGAAGTGCGCGACACCAATCCCGCAGCGGCCATCGACATGGCCGAGCCTTTGTTCAAATTGGCGCGGGGCGAAGCGCGATTCGCGATCGGATCGGACCGGAGCTGGTCGAGGCCTATCTCAAGACGAAACGCATTGACGATGCGAAGTCGCTGATAGCGAAACTGGAAGCCGATTCCTCGCCGGTCAACGACAGCCGTGCCAGCTTGTTGCGCCTGCAATTGACGGTGGCGAGGTCGATTAACTGTCCAGTCCCGTCTGATTCTTCGGTCGTCTGACGAAGAGTTCCGGCTTTTTGATGCGCAATTCGCGTATGGCCTGCAGAGGTGTCTTGTTAACCAGCGCGCGTTGCGGCAAGTGTTCGTTGTAGAGCTACTCGTAACGTTCCAGCGTGGTTTGCAGGTCGGCGCGAGAGCGGAAACGTGTCGTGGCAAGAATGTCGCTGATGCGCCCGTGGAAGCGCTCGACCATGCCGTTGGCTTGTGGATGGCGTGGTTTGATCAGTCGATGCTCGATCGCGAACAGGGCACACTCGCGATCAAAGGCGTGTTAACCCGAGGGCTTCTTGCCCTTGCCGGTAAACCGGTCGGTGAACTGGGTGCCGTTGTCGGTCAACAGCTTCTCGATCTTCATCGGTGCCGCCCTGGTGAGTCGGCGCAGGAAGTCTGTGCTGCTGTCCTCGCCCATGTCGGCATAGATGCGCATGTACACCCAGCGCGTGGCGCGATCAATCGCCACGAACAGGTAGCGGCGCGCCGTCTCACCCTTCATCTGCGGCAGATACTTGATGTCCACGTGGACAAACCCTGGCGCATAGTCCTTGAAGGTCTTGTACGCGGTGGGTTCGCTCTTGTCCTCCACTGGCCGTCGGTTCACCCCGTGACGTTTCATGCAACGCGCCAGACCGGATCGCGAAACGTTGGGATTGAGAAACTCGCGCACCACCACCAGCAAGTCGTCCAGCACAAGCCACAGCGTGCGCCGTATCTCCATGGCCACCGCTTCCTGTGCCGGCGTCAATGTGCAGTACAAGGTGTCGGGTCGATGCGAGCGATCGGCCGTGCTGGTGCGGGCACGCCACTTGCGCACCGTCGGTGCGGTGACGCCATAGCGTTTGGCCAGTGCGTGACTGCTCAGTGCCGGCGATTCGCTTTGCAGCTCCGCGCGCGTGCGCGGGGTCGTGCGGGCCAGCGGGTGCACGGTCAAAGGCATCGTCGGGTACCTACCAGTTGGTAAAGTTGTTCTATCGCACCACGCGCAGCCCTCAAACGCCAGACCCGCTGGCTCGTCGCGGGTGATTGCATCTTGCTACGCGGAGAGTGGAATCCGTGTCAGCGCGGTGTCGCAAACGCGCCCGAAATTCGCCAGCAATCACGGGTAGCCTGATGGCTCGCCTACACAAGGAGTAGCCATGAACTCGCTGTCTCGCCGCCGTCTGTTGAGCGCCACCGCAGTGGCCGGCTCTGCACTGATGTTTCGCCACGCACTTGCCAATCAGGTCGACACGGATGACCTGACTGACCATCTTCAAGCGTTGGAACGTGCGCGCGATGGACGGCTTGGTGTGTCGATATTGGACGTCGAAAGCGGCCGCCGCCTTGACCATCGTGGACACGAACGATTTCCGATGTGCAGCACGTTCAAATGGATTGCTGCTGCCTTGGTATTGTCCCGGGTCGATCGGGGTGAGGAACGATTGGATCGGCGTATCCCCGTATCTAAAAGCGACTTGGTGGCGTATTCGCCGGCCACAGAAAAGCAGATCGGCGGAGACGGCATGAGCATGGCCGAGTTATGCCACGCCGCGGTCACGCTCAGTGACAACGCGGCCGCCAACGTGATTCTTTCGAATGTCGGGGGCCCCTTTGGATTCACCACGTTTGTGCGAAGTGTTGGTGACACGGTTACACGTTTGGATCGCATCGAACCCGACCTCAACCAGGGCCAGCCGGGCGATCCGCGCGACACCACGTCGCCCGTTGCGATGCTCGACACGATGCGCAAGCTGGTACTGGGTGACACGCTATCGGCACCCTCGCGCGAACGACTGACGACGTGGCTGGTTGCCAATACCACCGGTGGCAAGCGGTTGCGCGCCGGCTTGCCGACAAGTTGGCGTGTTGGTGACAAAACCGGTAGCAGCAGCGCGGGGATAACCAACGATGTGGCGGTCGCATGGCCAGCGCGGGGTGGCCCGTTGCTGATCGCGGCTTACTACGCGGAATCGGCGGGCGACGACAATGCGCGAAGTGAAGTGATCGCCGAGGTCGGGCGGATCGCCGCTACTTTTTTCGCGAATTCGACAAGCAGCTAGCACGGCGCTTCCACGTTCGCAGTTGCGTTCCGCGCGAACGTCCGCCAGTGTTCGCGCATCCCACCTAGCAGGCGAATCTTGTGCAGAAGACTCAATACAGCGAGCGCGGCCCGGTGCCGCAGGACGTGATCGATATCGTCGATTTCGAGTTGCCGACCGAGGTGCCCGGAGGTCATGTGCGCGTCGAAGTGCTCGCCGCACCGATCAATCCGTCGGACGTGCTCACGCTCACCGGTCAATATGGAATCCTTCCGCCATTGCCAGCGGTCGGCGGCAACGAAGGTGTTGGCCGAGTGATCGCGAGGGCCAGCGATGTCAGCAAACCACCGGTCGGCCAGACCGTGCTGTTGCCGGTCAGCTGCGGAACGTGGACAACGCATCTGGACTTGCCAGCTGAGCATCTGGTCTCGCTGCCCAACGACGCCGATCCGAAACAGCTTGCGATGATGACAGTCAATCCACCGACTGCCAGCCTGTTGCTGTCGGACATCGTCGAGTTGAAGCACGGCGACTGGGTGATTCAGAACGCGGCCAATTCCGCCGTTGGCGGTTACGTGATCGCGATCGCAAAAATGCGCGGGCTGCGCAGCGTGAACATCGTCCGTCGCGAGTCGGCGGTTGCCGACGTCAACAGCAATGCTGATGTAGTACTGGTCGATGGACCCGATCTGTCCAAGCGTGTTCGGGAAGCAACCAGCGACGCGAAAATTCGACTCGGCATTGACGCGGTCGGTGGCGCGGCGACCGAATCACTGGCAACCTGCCTGGCCAACGGCGGTACCATCGTCAACTACGGCGCGATGAGTGGCGAGCCTTGTCAAGTGTCTCCAATGTCGCTGATCTTCCGCAACCTGCGACTGCGTGGATTCTGGCTGTCGAGCTGGTACAAGGCAGCTGATCCGATAACGCGCGCAAAGTTGTTCACCGAGATGGCGGGCGCGATCGCGGCTGGCAAGTTGTCGGCAAAAATCCAGGCGACGTATAGGCTCGACCAGATCAAGGAGGCAGTTGCCGCCGCCGCTGCCGGCGAGCGCGACGGCAAGATCGTGCTGTTGCCGAACGGCTAGTCTGCTGCCGATGCATGTCACCCTAAACGGTACTGGGGTCGACGAGTCGGCTTGGCGTAGCCTTGCGCTGACCAACTACGGCCACTTCACATCACTGCTGGTTCGCGACGGCGCAGTGCAAGGACTGGACTTGCACCTGAAACGGCTGGCCGACGCGACACGCGAGTTATTCGGCACGGCGCTCGACCTCGAGCACACGCAGGCATGGATGCGTGAAGCCATCATTGATGGCGACGAGTGGCAGTCAATGCGCGTCACCATTTTTTCCAGAGCGTTTGATCGGGAACGGCCTGCCGATCCCTGCGGAGCAGACGTGCTGATCGCGACGACTTCCGCCGAACCGGTTGACACCCCAGCCATCAGCGTCGCTACCGCACGCTACCAGCGCGACGTACCTCATATTAAACATGTCGGCACTTTCGGTCTGTTGCAGCAAAAGTTGCTCGCGCAACGACGTGGCTACGACGACGTGTTGTTCATCGATGGCAATGGCTTGGTGTCGGAAGGCTCGATCTGGAACATCGGATTTTTCGACGACAACGGTGTTGTCTGGCCGGAAGCCGAAATGCTCAATGGCGTGTCGCAGCGACTGTTGCAATGTGGTCTGTCCGAAAGCGGCTTCCCTTCCACGCGCAGGCGTATTCGGTGCAGCGACCTGGCAAATTTCCGCGGCGCGTTCTTCACCAACAGCCGACGCGCCGTGGTGCCGGTCGAACGTATCGACGAGGTCGACTACGTAGTAGATCCGAGCGACTCAGGGGTTCTTCAACGCGCGCTTGCCACGCAACATTGGCAGTCGCTCTAAGAAATACTCGTCGACGCGCGGTCAGCTCAGTCCCGAGTCGGGTTTGTGTTCCGGCTCGCCGGGCTCAACCGGCCCGCTGATCAATTCGGCATGCGCGGACGGCCGGATCGGTGCGCCGCGCGCCGCGGCCACGGCCTGGGTCAATTCCGCACCGAGCAGCAGGA
>JAYUYW010000274.1:0-22803 GCA_043752325.1 Rhodanobacteraceae bacterium
GTCAAGCATTTCGCCGGGCTGCCGCCCGCTGACCCCTTTCTCCTCGCAGAGAAACGTGGGTCGCTCGCCGGCAGGCGAGAGAAACGCTTGACCAGTCTGGCGACAGCCAACATGAAACCAGAAGCCGGCGGCATCCCGCGAAACGCTTGACCAGGGTGGCGACAGCCGAAATACCGGGTCGCTGACGTATTCAGCAAAATTGCGGTAGCGTGACTACCTTGCCCACCAGCGTCAGGACCAATTCGCCATGAAGATATCGACCATTGCCGGATTCTGCGCGGCACTCGCGCTTGCCGGAATAGCGCCAGCCAACGCCGATAGTTTGCTGATTGATAACACGATGCGTGGCCAGTCGCTGGCTGCGCCGACGCGCGGACTAAGCATGTCGCAGGTCGAGCGTCGCTACGGATCGCCATTGCAGAAGATGACGACCGTCGGTGGCAGCTCGGCAAAGCAGCCGCCGATCAATCGCTGGCGCTATGCAAGATACACGGTGGTGTTCGAGCGAAATCACGTCATCCACAGCGTCGCCACGTTTAACTGAGCTGTGTCCGCGTCGAAACTGCGATTGCCTGCCGAGTGGGAGCCACAAGCCGGCGTCCTGATCGCCTGGCCCCACGCCGATACCGACTGGGCACCGCGTCTCGCCGATGTCGAAACCACGCTGGTCGCGCTTGCTGTTGCGATCGCGCGTTTCGAACTGGTCGTGGTCTGCGTCGCCGATGAAGCATTGCGCATTCATGCGCACCGCATGCTGCTTGCTGCCGGGATCGACAACACGAACCTGAGCTATACCGAGATCGGCTACGACGACACCTGGTTGCGCGACTCCGGTCCGATCACACTGGTCGACGCTGACGGTTTCGTTTTGACCGACTTTCGATTTACTGGCTGGGGAGGCAAGTTCGAGGCGAGGCAGGATGATCGGCTGATCGAAGGTCTGGTCGAAGGTGGGCTGTTTGCTCGGTCTACACACAAGCGCATCGACTGGGCGCTGGAAGGCGGCGCGATCGAATCCGACGGCGCCGGAACCATCCTGACCACGTGGAAGTGCCTCACCCAACGCCATCCAGAACAGTCACGAACGGCGATGACGATGCAACTAAAACAAGCGCTGCACGCAAACCGCGTTCTGTGGCTTGAACGCGGATATCTGGAAGGCGACGACACCGACGCGCACGTCGACACCCTTGCCCGCTTTG
Organism: Rhodanobacteraceae bacterium; assembly: GCA_043752325.1. Lineage (GTDB taxonomy): Bacteria > Pseudomonadota > Gammaproteobacteria > Xanthomonadales > Rhodanobacteraceae > Dokdonella. The sequence continues at coordinate 1,203 of JAYUYW010000274.1, forward strand.
CGCCTGACGACGCGATTGTCTACCAGGCTTGCGATGACGAATCCGATTCACACCACGCGGAACTCTTGGCAATGGCGAATGAACTTGCCACGCTGCGTACGCGTGACGGAAGGCCTTACACGCTGCACGCATTGCCATGGCCGGAACCCATCCTCGATGAAACGCGCCGGCTGGCCGCCTCGTACGCGAATTACCTGATCGTCAATGGCGCCGTGCTGGTCCCCGCGTATGACCGTGCCACTGACGAGGAAGCCGCGCGCGTCATTGGCCTTGCCCATCCCGGTCGCGAGATTGTCAGCGTGCCGTGTCGTTCGCTGATCTGGCAAAACGGCAGCCTGCATTGCCAGACCATGCAGTTGCCGGCTGGCATTCTCTCAGTCTAGAAATTCCAGCGAGCGGTCAGCCGCAGACTGCGCGGTTCCAGTGGGTGGTAGTGATTGTCTTCGATGCCGTCGTCAAGCTCGCCTGGCAGCTGTGACGCATAGAAGTAGTCGATGTCGTTGTCGCGCGAGTCCAACGCATTGAGAAGGTCCAGGCTCAAGCCAAACTGCTGCCAACGCTTGCCAACGCGGAGATTGAGTACCGTCGATCCGTCGGATTTCTCGCTGTTGTCCTCAATCAGGGGATACGGTCCGAAGTGGCGCACGCGCGCCGTCGCGTACCAGCCATCGTTGAAGTCGGCCTGCGCAGACGCCGTGGCAACAAAGGGAATCGCACCTGGAATATGGTCACCTGCCGGATCGCGGTCGCGAAAACGGGAACGCGTGTAGCTGGTCTCCAATTCGGCCGTGATGCGGTCGGTCGGGTACCAGTAGAGGCCAAGTTCCGCGCCTTCGCGGTGGCTGGGTCGACTGGCTTCCGTGTTGCCAGCGTCACCGACGAACAGCAACTCGGAGTCGAGACTCAGCTGCCAGATGGCGAACGTAGCATTCAAACGATCGCTGAAATGCAGGCGCGTACCGAGTTCGGAGCCGACTGAATCAACCAGCGGATTGACCTTGTCGGCTGGCTCACCCGTCACCGGATCAAGGCGCAGCGTCGTGCCGCGCGCATCGTTGGAATGAAAGCCTTGACCCCAGCTGAGATAGAACTCGATCGGATCACTGGGGTGCCAGATCAGGCTCGCCTTGGTTGACGGTGTCGCATCGTTGGCTGTTCCGGAGTTCTCCGCTTCAATCGCGTCAACGTCGAAGCTGTAGCGGTCGTAGCGGACGCCCACGTAACTGCGCAGGGTATCGGTCCAGCGAGTTTCATTGGCAAGGTAGACACCAATACTGCTCTCCTCAACGGCATCGTCGCGGATGGCTGCGGTTCGCTGGCGCCGCTCGGTGCGAAACAGGCCGACATGGTCGATGTCGTCATAGCGCCCTTGCGTACCGACGCGCCAGCGTGAGCTGTCACGGTCGCCCCATTGTTGCGAAATATCGAATCCATAGATCTTGCGTTGATCAACCTGTTCGAACTGGTCGCCCTGAATGGGATCGTCGAGGAAGTAGGTAAAGTTGGACCACAGACTGAAGTCATAGTCGATCACATAGACGTTGGCGTTCAATTCACCACCCAGAGCTGCGCCCTGCCAGGCACCGGAAAGGCTGTAGCGCGATGACTCGCCGCCCAGCGTGGTATCAATCGATCCGAATCGTGAAATCTCGCCGGTGCGCACGGCACGAGAAGGAATCTGGTCGGGAGAATTCCATTGATTGTCGTAGCCCATGAACATGAAATGGGCGCGCCCGCCGGCGATGTCATTGCTGTAGCGCGCGAGGAAATTCTTCTTGCGCACGTCTTCGTCAAGGTCGGTCCAGGGGCCATCGTACGTTTGCAGTTCTCCGCCGAGCAGCCAATCACCACGTCCCGCGTTGAAACTGTCGACGACAACGGTTCGGCCATAGCCGAATCGGCCAACACTCATCTCCGCCAAGCCCTCGGGCACGCGGTCAGCGATGGAAAATTGGGCGGAACCGGCCGATGAAAAGTCGCCGACGTCTGCGTAGTACGTTCCCTTGCGATAAGTCAGCGACTGGACCGTTTCCGGTATCAGGAAGTTGAGATCGGTATAACCCTGCCCGTGGCCGTGGCTGCGCATGTTGACCGGCATCGAGTCGACGGATGTCGAAAAGTCGGTACCGTGGTCGAGATTGAAACCGCGCAGGAAATACTGGTTGGCCTTGCCGCTACCCGAATGCTGTGTAGCAACCAGGCCGGGAACAAACTCCATCAGGTCGCCGGTGCGCACCATAGGGCGCTTGGCGATTTCCTCGGGGCCAATCTCGCCTTCCGAAGCAGAAATCGCTTCGCCAACCAGGTTGCGTTGGCGTCCGATGACGACCACGGTTTGCAGTGTTTCCGACGCACCATCTGAAACCGGCTCGGCGGCTTGACCCACGCTGCAAGCCGCAGAAATGGCGACGACAGCCGCACCCGCTATTACCCAATTCATTCAATACCCCCGAAGCCCCGGATGTGGCGACGCGCGCAATCTACGGATAGCACGCTGAATCGGATGCAGGCATTCCTCGGGAAGGCAAGACTTGGGCTAAACCCCGGCACGTTCACGCTACCATTGGCGGCTCGCGTCCCCCTCTGAAGCGGAATGAAAAACAAATCCCTTAAAGTCGCCCTGTTGCAGGAAACCGATCGCGGCAGCGTGGAAGGCAATCTCGATGCCATCGAAGTCGCACTGCGCGAGGCAGCCCTTGCCGACGCGGAGCTGGTCCTGCTGCAGGAACTGCACAACGGGCCATATTTCTGCCAGCACGAAAGCGTCGACGAGTTTGACCGTGCCGAATCCATTCCCGGGCCAAGCACTCAGCGCCTTGGCGCTCTGGCGGCAGAGCTGAAACTGGTAGTGGTTGCGTCGCTGTTCGAACGCCGTGCCGCAGGGCTTTATCACAACACCGCAGTGGTGTTTGATCGCTCGGCCGACATCGCCGGCAAGTATCGCAAGATGCACATCCCGGACGATCCCGCGTTTTACGAAAAATTCTATTTCACGCCCGGCGACCTTGGCTTCGAGCCTATCCAGACGTCGGTCGGCAAACTCGGCTTGCTGGTGTGCTGGGACCAGTGGTATCCAGAGGGTGCGCGGATGATGGCGCTCGCCGGCGCTGATTTCCTGCTTTATCCCACTGCGATCGGTTGGGACCCTGCCGACGACGACGAAGAAAAAGCTCGCCAGCGTGATGCCTGGATCACCGTGCAGCGCGGCCACGCCGTTGCCAATGGCATTCCCGTGTTGTCATGCAATCGGGTTGGCCACGAAGCCGCGCCCGCCGATGGTCGTGGCATCACGTTCTGGGGTTCCAGCTTCGTCGCCGGGCCGCAGGGTGAATTTCTCGCGCAGGCTTCGAACGACCAACGCGAACTACTGATTGTGGATGTCGATCTGCAACGCAGCGAAGCGGTGCGGCGGATCTGGCCATTCCTGCGCGATCGCCGTATCGACGCCTACGCCGACTTGAGCAAGCGCTATCGCGATTGATGCGCGGCGTTCGCGATATTCAGAATCACCCCATCCCAATTTACTCCAGCGCGCCGATCGCGCGCCGAGGATCACGATGAATCCAGTTGAAGAAACCGCAAGCATTGACGGCACACATATCGCGCCGTCGCCGTCCGTGCTTGCAGAGCAACCGATGAAGCGCATATCGCGCGATGGCATTGAATACGTGTTGCTTGGCACCGCGCATGTTTCACGTGCCAGCGTCGATGCGGTCAACGAAATACTGGCTACGGAATCGTTCGATGCCGTTGCAGTGGAATTATGCGATCCGCGTTATCGCTCGATGCAGGACCCCGAAGCGTTCCGCAAGATGGATCTGTTTCAGGTGATTCGCCAAGGCAAAGTTCGCATGGTCGCCGCGAACCTGATGCTCGGTGCGTTCCAGCGTCGCATTGCCGAGCAGTTCGGCATCGAGCCCGGTGCTGAAATGAAGGCTGCCATTGACGGAGCTGAGGCGCGAGGACTGCCACTGTGGTTGATTGATCGTGAGGTCGCAGTCACGTTGCGACGCGCGATGGACAACGTCGGTTTCTTCGAGCGCATGACCATCGGCGCTGGCTTGGTCGGTGGCTTGATCAGTCATGAGAACGTCAGCGAAGAGGAAGTCGAAAAGCTCAAGGAAGGCGACATGCTCGGCAGCATGTTCACCGAGTTTGCAAACGAATCGCCAAAGCTGTTCGAAGCCCTGATCGCGGAACGCGATCGCTATATGACCGCCAAGCTCCGCGAGGAAAGCGCGGCTATGACCGACATCGATCCACCGCTGCGACGCGTACTGGTGGTGCTCGGTGCGGGCCATCTCTCCGGGATAGCCGATGCATTGCAAAACCAGGTCGCCCCGCCCCAGCCGCTGATCGCTATTTTATCGACCGTGCCGCCGCCTTCGCGCTGGGGCAAGTGGATCGCCATCGCTATTTTCGTCGCCATCGCCGTTGCCATCGGCGTGCTGTTTTCGCGCGATGGCGAACTAGGCGCACAAGCCTTGCAGGTGTGGGTCGTGTGCACGGCAGTAGGCGCGGGATTGGGCGCCTTGTTAGGCGGAGGTCATCCGCTGAGCGTGCTTGCGGCTGCCATCGCCGGACCATTGAAACCATTTCGACCCGGCATTCCGTCGGGCGCCATCGCGGCTGGCGTTGAGGTGCTGGTCCGGCGTCCTCGCGTTGGGGACTTCGATAACCTGCGCGACGATGTCACCCACTGGACCGGCTGGTGGAAGAACCGCGTGTCACGTACGTTGCTGGTTTTCATCCTGACCAATTTCGGCACCATGTTCGGCACGTGGATCGCGGGCTTCCGCATCTTCAAGAGCCTGCTATGACCGCACTCCAATTCGCACGAGTTCAACAATGAGCATTCTCGACAAGCTGTTCAAACCGCGCTGGCAGTCTCGCGATGCCAAGGTTCGGTGCGCCGCGGTGATCGACGGCAACGATGCGGACCTCGTTGCGGCATTGCCACGCATCGCGCGCAGCGATGCGGATGCGCAGGTTCGACTGGCGGCGATGAAGCGGGTGGCAGATATCGGCCTCGCCCACAGCCTTGCCAAGGACGATGCGTCACCCGATGTGCGCAAGGCGGCGCAGTCGCAATGGTTCGACCTGATGAGCGGTCGCCACGCGCATGCGCCATCGCTCGATACGCGACTGCGTTTGCTGCGTGCGCAGGATGATTCCAACCTGATCGAGCATCTTGCAGAACATTGCAAGGAAGTCGAACTTCGCGGCGCAGCATTGGAACTGGTAACCAGGCCATCGCTGCTGCTGGATCGGGTTCTTGGTGAACGCGACCCAACATTGCGTTGGAAACTACTCGACCGCATCGACGACGTAGCACAGCTCGAACGCATCTCCGAACGCAGTCGTCGCAACGACAAGCAACTGCATCGGCGCAGCCGCGATCGCATTGACGCGATTCGCCTTGCCCGTGGCGACGACGCCAGCATTGCCGAGCGGGCACGCGGGCTGTGTGAACGCATTGAGAAACAGGTTCGCGACGGCGAACACGACAACGCGCTGGACCAACAATGGAAAGCGATTGCGGAAAAAGCCCCCGCGCCACTGCGCATGCGTTACGAGGCGGCGTGCGCGCTGCTCGATCGCGCCAGCGATCCTGGTCACGTCGCCAGCCTGCGTGAACGCGCGGTGGCAATGGGGCGATTTGACGACGCGCTCGCTTCGCTTGAACACGATGTCGGCCGAGCCAGTCCAGCTCAGCAGGAAAGCCTCGCCATACAAATGGACGAGCTGGCCGAACTCTGGTCCGACCTTGATGAAAGTGCAGCCACGCAACGTCAGTCGGCAACGCGCCGCATCGCGGCAATCAGGCAGCGACTGGATTCACTAGCCGACGAACATGCCGAATACGAAGACGCCGCAGCCGCTCGCCATGCGCTGAAGCAGGCGCGTGCTGACGACCAGAAGTCAGCTGAGGAACGTGCGTCTGACGCTGCCGCCCGCGCTGCACTTCGAGAGCAGGCTTTGGTCGAACTGGAATCCGCGCTGCAAACGTTGGAAAAGGCGCTCGAGAGCGGTCACAGCGCCGATACCGAGGTTGCCCACGCCCGTGTCGAAACGGCGCGTACCCGCGTCGATGGCGAACTGCCGAACGGACTGCGCAAGCGGCTGACTTCAACGGAAGCTGAGTACGCGGACAGTGCGCAATGGCGCAACTGGGGCGCGAATCAGCGTCGCATCCAGTTGTGCGAAGACATCGAATCGCTGCCCGAAGCAGTCCTGCATCCGGACGCGCTGGCTACACGCCTGCGCGAGTCGCAGGCGGAATGGACACGCATCGAAAAAACCTTGGGACTGGACCATCCCGATGCCATGAACCGTAGATTCCGCGCCGCCTGTCGTCGCGCCATCGAGCCGGCGCGTCCGTATTTCGAGAAGCGCGACGAATTGCGCGCGGCCGCGACTGGCGAGCTGGAAGCACTGATCGAGCGCGGCAGCGCGCTACCGGAAGAGATCGACGACTGGAAGGCAGTTGTCGCCAGCCGACGCGAATTGGCGTCAGCGTTGCGTGACCTTGATCGCGTCGATCCTCGCCAGCGCAAGGCGCTCGCCGACCGTATCAAGTCCCGGCTTTCCGCCATCGACGAACGCGTCGATGCACGCGACAAGGTGGTCGCAGAACGCAAGGAGGCGCTGATCGTGAAAGCCACAGCACTCTCCGAACTGGGCGACAAACGCGAAGCGATCAGCAGCAGCCGCGACTTGCAGAAACAATGGCAGGCCAGCGGCAACGGTCTGCGTCGACGTGACGAACAACAGTGGAAGCAATTCCGCGCCGCCGTCGACGCTGTGTTCGCGAGTGCCGATGCCGAACGGGCCAGCATTGCCGACACGGAGCGTGAGCGCCGCGAGCAGGCCAGCGCGCTGTGCGAGGAACTGGAACAGTTGGCGAGTGCCAACGACGCCGCCGAGCGCGGCAGCGTGCAGCGAATCGTTGATGCATTTTCGTCGATGTCGGATATCGACCCTGGCGTGCGCACGCGCTTTCGTCACGCGCAGGACGCGCTGCGCCTCGCCGGCCAGGCGCGCCTGCAAGCGGCTCGTCGTGCGCACTACGACACATGGCTGGCGCAATGGAAATTGTGCCGTGCGGTCGAACGATGTGAACTGGAAGTGGAAACGGCGCGCGACCAGATGACGGCGTTGCCAGCGTGCGACTTTGATACGGCCCTTATTGCCGAGCGCTTTCACGCCGCGATCAGCGGCATTATCGGCCAGTCTGCCGACGAATCCGAGTTCCGCGATGCGGTGATCGTGTTGGAACAGTTCGCCAGTATCGAAACGCCGGAAGCGGATCGCCAGCGCAGGCTTGATTTGCAGGTCGGTCAATTGTCGGCGCATCTTCGGGGCGATGGCCGCGTCGAGCCGTCTGAGCGACTGGCATATTTGATGCGCCAATGGTTGCAGTTGGGTGCGTTGCCGGGTCGTCCCGACGCGCTCGACCAGCGTTTCGAGCGCGCCTATCTCGCTGCGCTGGATCGCACACTTGCTGCATAGCGCGTCGATGCCTGTGGCAGGCGGCACGCGCTGACCGGCGGTCATGCAACCGGTTTCGTGCGATCCTCGGCAACCCCATTCGAGGATCGTTGCGATGATTCGAACCACGCTCGCCGCCGCTGTCGCGGTCGCCATTCTGTTGTCCGCGTCTGCGCGCACATTTGCAGCCGAGGCCACGGCCAAATCGGCAACGATGGCCGACGTGCTCGCGGCCTCGAAGGATTCGGACTGGCGCGTGCCTGATCCAAGCAACCTCGTGTATCTCGACCTGCCTGACGGGCGCGTCATCATCGAACTGGCACCCGCGTTTGCGCCGCTGCACGTCGACAACATTCGCAAATTGATCCGTCAAAAGTATTTCGACGGACTCGCGATCGTTCGCGTGCAGGATGGCTTCGTAACCCAATGGGGCGATCCCGATGCCGGCGAAGCCAAGGCGCGTTCGCTCGGCGACGCGAAGAAAACTTTGCCACCCGAGTTCATCCGACCGAGCGCTGGCCTGCCTTTCACCCTACTTCCTGATGGCGACATCTATGCGCCGCAAGTTGGGCATTCCAATGGCTTTCCCGCCGCACGTGATCCGGCCAGCGGCGAAGCCTGGATGTCAAATTGCTACGGGGTGCTTGGTGTGGGTCGCGACACCGCACCAGAGTCGGGTTCTGGCGCTGAGCTGTATGTTGTGATCGGACATGGGCCGCGCCAACTTGATCGCAATATCGCGACCGTCGGTCGCGTGTTGCGCGGTATGGAATGGATGACGGCGTTCCCACGCGGAACTGGCCCGCTCGGTTTCTACGAGCAGCCTTCGCAACGCACTCCGATCACGCGCGTTCGTCTCGCTGCCGATGTTCCTGCCGCAGAGCGGGTTGCGTTGCAGGTGATGAAAACCGATACCCCGACGTTCTCGGCGTTGGTCGAATCACGCCGCAATCGCCGTGACGACTGGTATTACGTGCCGGCCGGCAAGATCGATCTCTGCAACGTGCCGATTCCGGTTCGCGACGTGCCAACGACTACCGGCAAGAATTCGACGAAGTAACTGAATACTTGCAGCGGCCCGCCGGCGAGCGTTCTTGTGACGCGCCATATGCCCTATCGTTCCCGCCCAAGAAAATTGACCGTTCCAACTGGAGAGCTCCCATGATCGTGCGTCGCCTTTGCATCATTCCGCTAGTCGTTGCCTTCACATTCGCCCTCGGTGCCTGCGCACCCGCGCCACGTCCGGATGCGAATCCGGTGATGCCGACAGCGGTAACCCACACCGTCGGCGACAAGGCGGCAAAGCTGGATGCGCTTTACGAGGATTATTGGCAGGAAAGCCTGAAGATGAACCCGGTCATGGCGACCTACATCGGCGACGAGCGCTACAACGACCAACTCGTCGACAGCGATTCGGCCGATAACCGCGCCATGTCACGGAAGTTCAACAAGGCCTGGCTGGATCGCGTCGCTGCGATGGGTGACGAAGGGCTGAGCGGCCAAGCCTTGCTCAGCTATCAGATTTTCTTGCGCGAGCGTCGCGACGACCTCGCTGGTGAACAGTTTCCCGGCTGGATGAAGCCAGTCAACCAGATGGGCGGATCGGCCAGCGCAATCGTGATGCTCGGCTCCGGTGCGCAGGCGCAACCGTTCAAGACTGTTCAAGACTACGACAACTGGTTCGCGCGCGCCTCGCTTGTGCCAATGGTGTTCGACACCGAGATCGCGAACATGCGCGAGGGCATCACCAATGGCGTCGTTCAACCGCGCGTGGTAGTGGCCAAGGTGATTCCTCAGCTCGACGCGCTGATCAAGCCAAAACCGGAAGACACCGAGTTCTGGGGACCGATCCGCGACATGCCGGCCGATTTTTCCAAGGGCGACAAGGAACGCCTGACCGAGGCGTATCACGGCCTGATCGCTGATCGATTGATGCCGGCCTACCGCAAGCTGCGCGACTTCGTTCGCGATGAGTATTTGCCTAACGCGCGTGACAGCGTCGGCGCCGACAAACTTCCGAATGGCGCGGCCTGGTATGCGTACAACGCTCGCGTGGCTACCACGACCGACATGACGCCGGCGCAGATCCACCAGATTGGCCTGGACGAAGTCGCACGCATCCATGGCGAAATTCAGAAGGTGATGAAGCAGGTTGGCTACACGAGTTCGATGACGCAGTTCTTCGCCTTCATGCAAAAAAACAAGCGCTTCGAATTCAAGAGCGAAGAAGCATTGCTGACCCACTATCGGAAGCTGGAAGCGATCATCGAAGCGCGCGTTCCAGAGCAGTTTTCGCTGGTGCCTAAAGCGAAGTTCGAGATTCGTCCGATCGAGGCATTCCGCGCTGAAAGTGCAGCGGGTGGTCAGTACCAGGGGCCGAGCGAAGACGGAACCCGTCCCGGCATTTTCTACGTCAACACCTTCGACTTGCCGACGCGCAAGACCTGGGACGCGGAAGACCTGTTCCTGCACGAAGCCATCCCCGGCCATCACTTCCAGATCGCCCTTCAACAGGAATTGACGAACATTCCCAGGTTCCGGCGCTTCGGTGGCAACAACGCCTTCATCGAAGGCTGGGGTTTGTATGCCGAAAGCCTGGGCAAGGATCTCGGCGTCTACAAGGATCCCTATTCGTACTTCGGCCGACTGCAAGGCGAGCTGTGGCGCGCGGTGCGGCTGGTGGTCGATACAGGACTACACAGCAAGGGCTGGACGCGTGACCAGGTCATCGAATACATGCACGCCAATTCGTCGGTCAGCACGCCGGATGCGATTGCCGAAGCCGAGCGTTACATCGCCTGGCCGGGGCAGGCACTGGGCTACAAGATTGGCGAGCTGACCATCCAGCGTCTACGTGCAAAGGCCAAATCCGAGCTTGGTTCTGGCTTCGACGTACGCGAGTTCCATGCGGAGGTACTCAAGGACGGCGCGCTGCCGCTCGGTATTCTTGAAGACAAGATCAATCGCTGGATTGCGTCAAAGAAGCTCTGACCTTTCAGCCTGGCCAGGCCCTGACCCGCTGACGGACAGTGGCAGACAATCACGTGCCGATCACGATGACCGGTTTCATGAAAATCGATGACACGAGCAGGTGACGGAACGCACCGGTTCGTGCTGTCGACAGAATCGACTTCGACGTCAGGCTGGCAGCAGCGTGGCGATGTCCTTTGCGATGGCCTCCGGCGTGTCCGTCGGCGCGTAACGCTGAATGACTTCGCCGTCGCGGCCGACCAGGAACTTGGTGAAATTCCACTTGATCGCCTGGCTGCCAAGCAAACCAGGTTTTTCTTGCTTCAACCACTGCCACAACGGGTGCGCATCGGCACCGTTGACGTCGACCTTGGCGAACATTGGAAAGGTCACGTCGTAACTGGTTGAACAGAAATTCCGGATTTCCGCTTCGTCGCCGGGCTCCTGGTGGCCAAATTGGTCGCAGGGGAAACCGAGCACGACCAAGCCGCGTTCACGGTACTCGCGCCATAGAGCTTCGAGTCCAGCATATTGCGGCGTGAATCCACATTTCGATGCGACGTTGACGATGAGCGCCAAGTGCCCGCACCACTTCGACAGCGCGCGTTGCTCGCCATCAATATCGTTGGCGGTGAATTGGCTGATGTTGGTCATGTTGCACTCCCGTAGTCGGTGAGTCGCGATCATAGCCTCTGGCCAAACCTTTCCGGCTCCGATCAGCGGTCACGCCATGCCGTGATCAACATCGACGCCCAGCCGATGATCAAGGCGACGCCTCCAAACGGCGTGATAATCCCGAAGCCGCGCGATGCGCCGATCGCCAGTGCGTAGAGGCTGCCGCAGAACAGCAGCATGCCGACGGAAAAGGCTATCGCCGCGATCGCTAGTGGTTGCTCGTCTGGCCGGCCGGAGGCTGACAACTGCCGCATCCAGATCGACACGCCAAACAATGCCAATGCATGCCAGAACTGGTAGTCGACGGCGGTACGCCAAGTGACCAAGTGGTCGGCAGTAAGTTGCCCGCGCAGTGCGTGCGCAGCGAACGCACCGAGCGCTACGGCCAAGATGCCGGCGATCGACGCGATGATCGCCGCCGCGCGCGAACTCACTTTTTGTTCGACTTGCCGGGCTTGGCGGGCTCGACCTTCGCGGCACCGGCTGGCAGCAACAAGTCGTCCATGCCCTTGTTGATGTTGTCGAACTTGTAGGCGGGCAAGGTGAAGGTCCAGCCGTTGAATGCGTCATTCAATTGGTCGACCTCGTCCTGGATCGCAGTCCGCCTTTCGGTGTGGTCCTTGGCCGGATTGACCAAGGCAAGTGGGTTGGCTAAAGCCGCTTCAGTTGAAGCCGTTTCCGTAGATGCATCATCAGTCGCATCCGCAGCGAGAACATTGGTATCCGCGGCGGCGGCGGAATGTGCCGCGGCCTGCTCGGCCTGTTCCATGCCGATCCACTGATTCGCGGCCGCGTCCTCGACGCTGGCAGTGAACTGAGCATAGTGCTTGTCGCCGGCCGTCCAGGCCGTCGCATTGACGCGAATACCGTTCGCAGTGAAGTACTGCGCCTTGATCGAATCCGCCGGGAAAGGCATCTTCGCGGCGGCGGTCACGTCGTCCACTCGCAAGCCGGCCAGCGTTGCAGCAAGGCCATTGGCGACAAACTCGGTACTCGGCTTGCGACCGCTCGGAATATTCTCGATGACGAAGTTGTCGTCGCTGCCGGCGGGCTTGCTGACGCGCAACGTCTTGCCGTCCTTCTCGATCACCACGACACGAATGCGGACGGACGGGATGTCCGCGATTTCCTTGGCGATCCAGTCCGATGCGTTCCGCTCCACCGTCAAGGTTCCGGCGATCAACCAACTCTGCTCGTCGCCCATTCGGCGCGCGAACGTACCGCCACCACCGCCGCCGTTGACGTTGCCGATGATCACGGCGGCCTTCTTCGCCATGCCATCGAATTCGACCAAAACGCCGCCAGCATTGGGTGCCGTGACATCCTCGACGCCGAGCTTCGGGTAGAGATCAGGTTTCCTGGTCTTCGCTTCGATGGTCTTCGCATTGGACAGCTTCAGCACGAACTCGCGCAACTTGGCCGCGTCGGCCGGATAGTTGCTGCGATTGGCGAGCAGCCAGCCTTTGTCGCCGCGCTTGAACGTAGCGATTTCCTGCTTGCCGGCTTTGCTCAATTTGATCGTGTTGAGATCGTTCAGATGCCCATCCATTTCCGGCAGCAGCAGGCCGGCACTCGATGTCAGGTCGCTGTCGGTCTTCTGGCTGCGATGCGCGGATATCGCTGAGATCAAGGCGATGACGGTGACGAGGGCAACCACAGTCAGGGATCTGCGATTCATGCCCAAACCCTCACAGAATGCCGCTGCGCGGGTGGTTGCGACGGCGACGGCGCAGCATCGCGAAACCCAGCGCAACCAGGGTAACGATGATCGGAACGACGATGATGTTGATCACCTTCAATCGCGTGCCCAGTCCATCGATACGCTCGTCGAGCTGACGCCGCACACCGCGCAGATCCTTACGGATTTCGAGCTTGCGCGCGGTGAATTTATCGATCTCCAATTTCTGTTCGGGCGACAGGAATTGGGACTGATCGCCGCTCCTGGCGCTTTGCAGATCGGTCAGCTTGCGCTCGGTGTCGGTCAGCTCCTTCTGCAAGGTCTGCTCGGTCTGTCGGAAGCGCTCATCGGCATCGTTGCGAATTTCCTCAACGCGAGTGAATGGCCGTTGCGACGTTGCACGGCCACGAATCGAGATGAGATCACCGGAACCACCAAGATTGTCGACCAGGTTGACCACGAAGTCGCCGTTGTTGGCCGTCGCGTTCACAACGCGCTGACCGAAGAATTCCTGAACCTGCGCCCACAAGCGGTCGGTCAGAACATCAACATCGCCGACCAGGATGATTTGTGCGTCATCGGTGGATTCGGCGAGGTGTCCCACATCGCTATGCTGGGGAAATGCGGTTGTGAGCTTTCCGGCCAAGCGGGCCGCTAGCACGTACGGACCGCTGCCGTTAACGTCATTCAGCAGTGCTGCCGGATCGCCGAACAGCAACGCTGGATCGGCACTTGCGTTGGATGCATCGGTGGTGGATTGCAGCAACGGCGTCAGCGTGGTCTTCGCATCTTTCGCCAATTCGAAGTAGCCGGCGCTCGACATCCTGATGGTCGACAGTCCCGCCGTCACGACATCGTCCGTGCTCATGTCGTCAGCAGTCAGACCGAGGATCGCCGGGTGGCGGACTGGCGCTTGCGTCAGCCCACGGCTGATCGTCAGCGCGCGCTGCCGGTCGACGACAATTTTGTCGCCTGAAAATTCGACGCCCCAGGCCTTGAACAGTGCCGGCAGGTTCGAGGAGCGGTCGGCGGTCAACGCCGCCTCCGGATTGTCTGGATCATCGCCGCTGCGATCAGATTCCGCATTCGGATCGACAAACACCAGCAGATGTCCGCCGCGCAATACGAACTGGTCTATCGCGTACTGCGCATCCTCGCTCAGCTGCTTGGGGTGGATCAGCACAAGCATGCCGATTTCCTTGTCGATCGTCTTCACAGTTGCGGGCGTCAACATGCGCAGGTCGAACAGCTGTTCAAGTTGCCCGGTAATGGCCCACGATTGGGACACCTGGCTCGTAGCCGGGTCGAAACCCGCGCTGATGTCGATGCCGCTGATGACGCCGACGATGGGCTTGTGTGCCTCAGTCAACTCGTGGATCAACTTGGCAACGTCGTACTCCAGGAACGCTTCCTTGTCTGGTTGGAAGAATGGGATGATGGCTTTGCCGTTGGTCGAATTGGTACCGGCCAGCCCAAAGAAGATGCTGTCGCCACCGGCATTGGAAGGAACGGGCGTGAGTCCGTATGCCGATGCGCGATCCTCGTCTTCAGAGAACGGCAACGGGTCGATCACTTCGAGGTGGATCTTGCCACTGGCACGGGCCGACATCTCCTGAAGCATCTCGCGCACCCGCGTTGCGTAGGTACGCAACTGCGGCGCTCTGCGGGTCGCTTCGTCGGAATAGAACAGGTAGAGGTTGACGGGCTCGTCGATCGACGAGAGCACTTTCTTCGTACCTTCGGACAAGGTGTAGAGTTTGTTCTCGGTGAGATCCATGCGCGCACCACGGAATAGCGTATTGACCACGATCAGCACGGCAAAGAAGAGCACGGCGGCCACGATCAAGGCGCCACCGGGAAGGGTCTTGCGGGTATTGAATGCCATGGTCAGTCCGCCTTCTTGAGTTCGATCACGAGCACGCTGGCGTACAGCCAGAAGCCGATCATCAAGAGAAAGTAGAACAAGTCGCGAAGGTCGATCACACCCTTGCTGATCGATGCGAAGTGAGTGAGGAAACTCAAACCCGCGACCGCGTCAACAACGCCCTGCGGCAGTACGGTCGATACCGCGTTGAGCACGAGCGGGTAGCCCGCCAGCAGGAACAGGAAACACACCACCACGGTCAGGATGAAAGCAATAACCTGGTTGCGCGTTGCTGCCGACAGGCACGAGCCGATTGCCAGGAACGCACCCGCCATCAGCATCGAACCAAGGTAGCTGGCAATAATGACGCCGTTGTCCGGATCGCCCAGATAGTTAACGGTGATCCAGATCGGGAGCGTCAGCAGCAGGGCAATGCCGACGAATGTCCATGCCGCGAGGAACTTCGCAAGCACCGCCTGCCAAAGAGTTACCGGCAAGGTCAGCAGCAGTTCAATCGTCCCGCTCTTGCGTTCTTCTGCCCATAGCCGCATCGACACTGCCGGCACCAGGAACAAGTAAAGCCACGGGTGGAAATTGAAGAAGGATTGCAGGTCGGCTTGGCCACGCTCGAAAAATTCGCCCAGATAGAACGTGAAAGCCCCGGCCAGGATCAGGAAGATCACGATGAAAACGTAGGCAACCGGAGTCGCAAAATAGCTGCGCAACTCGCGCTTGAACAAAGTGGCGACGGCACTCATGCCCTGCCCTCCACGGTAGCGGGATGGGTAATGGTGCGGAACACTTCATCGAGGCGTCCTGCTTCCAGCGCGAGTTCGTGGACGGCTACGTTGTGCGCCTTCAGCGCGTCGCTTACCCCGACAAAAATATCGCGACCGGGTTTCGGGAATGCGGTGATGCGACCGTCCTGCGGATCAATCTCAACGCTGGCCACGTCGACCACGAGCGCCAGCGCCGCCTGCGCGTGGCTCGGCTGCAAGGTCGAAAGTGACACCGCACCGTGATAGCGCGAACGCGCTTCCAGTTCGGTCGGTGTGGCATCGGCCAGCACCTTGCCGCCGGCGATGACGATGGCGCGCGTACAAACCGCGTGAACTTCTTCCAGGATGTGCGTCGACACAATGATGGTCTTGTCACGTGCCATCGCATTGATCAGCGCACGAACTTCGTGCTTCTGGTTAGGGTCCAGGCCGTCAGTCGGTTCGTCGAGCACCAGAACCTGCGGATCGTGCAGGATTGCCTGCGCAATGCCGACGCGGCGCTTGAAGCCTTTCGACAAGGTATCGATGGGCTGCTCGATGACGCCATCAAGATGCAAGCGCTCGCCGACTTCGCGCAGCCGCTTGCCGCGCTCCGCACCTTTCAGGCCGCGTATGTCAGCGATGAAGCCAAGATATTCCAGCACAGTCATTTCGCCCCAAGCGGGTGCGCCTTCGGGCAGGTAGCCCATCACGCGACGAGCCTTCATCGGTTCCTTCTCGACATCGAAGCCACAGACCGTGGCGGTGCCCGCGCTGGGCGTGAGAAAGCCGGCGATCATCTTCATCGTGGTCGATTTGCCGGCGCCATTCGGGCCGAGGAAACCGAGCACCTGGCCGGGCTCGACAGTGAAACTGATGGCGTCCACGGCGACGAGATCGCCGTAGTGTTTGGAAAGATTGTTTGTCTGGATCATCGGTATCTCGCTGGAGCTGTGCCGGCCTTGAATCCCTTTCGCCGGTGGCGAAACCGGCAGGTCAATTACAACAGGATCGCCGAAAAGTTCCCACTCGCGAAGCGAAGCACGTACAAGCGTTGGCCTACGCCATCGCCGGGTCGGTGCTGCTCAACGTGCGTTTGATTGACATTGTGCGGTCATCAACGATCACCCACCCGACGAAATTCATGCCGTAGAGGATCAGCTTGCGACAGATACTCTCGGCGAGACCCAGGAGCACCTTGCCGGCAACGCAGGCATGAATCGCGGATGGTCGAACCTACGGCGGTCACCGCACACGGCCAGCCACAGCGCTACCATCGATCGACAGCGATGCCGACCGGCATCGCGCGAATCAAAACAGGGGCTATCAAATGGCGAGCACGACAGCGAAGAAAGGCTTCCCCTGGAAGTGGGTGATTCTCGCGGCCATTCTCCTCGCCATTATGGCCGCATGGTTCCTGTTGCCGGTCGACGAGTGGATCAAGCAGTTGAGGGGCTGGGTCGATGGCCTGGGGCCTTGGGGTTACGTCATCTACGGCCTGATCTACATTGGCGCGACCATCGTGCTTGCACCGGGCGCGCCATTGACCATCGCGGCTGGGCTGATCTTCGGTGGCTGGGGTATTCCGTTGGTGATCGTGTCGGCGACCATCGGCGCATGTCTCGCCTTTCTGATCGCGCGGCACCTCGCGCGCGACAGGGTCAAGAAAGCCATCTACAGCCGTCCCAAATTCAAGGCGGTCAGCGATGTGGTCGGCGAGGACGGCTGGAAGATCGTCGGCCTGATGCGTCTTAGCCCAGCCGTGCCATTCAACTTGCAAAACTACTTCTTCGGCGTCACCGACGTGAAATTCTGGCACTACGCGCTGGCGACGTTCTTCGGAATCATGCCTGGCAGCGCGCTGTACACGTACTTGGGTGTGATCGGTGGTGAAGCAGGTGGCGGATCGAGCAGTACGCTGAAGTGGGTTTTCCTAGGCGCGGGACTTGTCGCGACCATCATCGTGACGGTGTTTGTCTCGAAGAAGGCCAACGAGAAACTCAAGCAGCGAGGCGTGAGCGATAGCGAAAAATCATCGAAGAGAAAGTAACGACTCCAGCCTTGGTCACAACGGCTTGTGATTTCTCGACAATCATTACCGGCACGGTTCAAACCTCGCGTTGTAAGAGGTCGAGCGGTGTATCGTAAATGCGACCCGGACGCGCCGGCCGGAAGCACGGCAAGTCAAAAAAATTGCTGATATGGCCATCCGCATGCCAACCGGGTAGTCCCGCAAGCGGCAATGGTCGGAGCTGTTGCGGATCGGTGAGCAAGTCGCCGTTGCGAATGGCAATAGCGATCTTCGATTCGTTGTCCGGCCATTGCGCAATCACGGCATGCTCGTCGCTACGTGCAGTGATTTCAACAGCGTCGACGCGGACGGCGATGCACCGACCCATCGGCAAGAAGTCGCGCTGGGCGGTGTGTTCGAGCAACGCGTGGCCGAACACGGTTACGGCGATGCGCGTTCCCCACGCCTCGCGATGGTGACCAAACAGCCCTTCCCATTCGTGCGAATCCCAACACGATAGCGCATCGTCGTCGGCCAACCAGACGATGGCGCCCGCTTCGTCGAAGTGGGTCATCGCGTATTGCCCGCGACTACGTGCTTTCGTACCCATCGATTCAATATCCATGCACTGTCGCCGGTTGAGCGCCCACTTGAGTTGCGGATGGCGTAGCCAGACCAGCGCATTGAAGAAGTCGTGGGCATCGCCTTCGCGTGTGGCCAGCGCGCCGGCGGCTATGCGTTGCTCATAGTGCAAACCATCAGCGAGCAGCAGCGGCGTCTGCGCGACGAACAGCGGTCGTGCAAGTCCATCGATTGCTTGCGCGCGCTCGCGCCACGCATTGAGCACGTCGATTGGCACCGGTCCGTCCGCGAGCGAAACGGTGAATTCGCGCCACGCCGTCAATGGCGGATCGGACAGTCGAGAGTGAATCAACGATGTTCGTTCTTCGGGCATCGAAGGATTATTGTTGGAAATTTTTTGCCTCCGCAGCGTAACGCACACGTCATCGCTGCGTAATCGCCGAGGTCTAGCTTGCCGGTTCCCCGCCGGTGGTCTGCGGCGAAATGAACCTACTGTGCGAGCACGTCGATGAATCGCCTTGAATCACTACTCGTCGCGTGCCTGATCGCCGCTACCTCGATCGGCGCAACGGCCAATCTGTACGCACACGGCACGGTAGCTATCCAGGTGATCGGCGCGGACAAGGTTCCGTCTGCGCTCGCCGTGCGAGCCAAGTTGGCCGAGCCGCCCGCCGGCACGCAAGAACTGAAATTCCAGGACATGTTCCGGATGCCGGTTGGCCCGAAAGGGATCGAGGTCAGCGAACGCTTGGCGAGCCTGGATGGCCAACACGTACGTATGGTCGGCTTCATGGTGCGCAGCTCGGAGCCTCGCTCGTCTGCTTTCATCCTGACGCCGATGCCGGTCGAGATCAGCGACGAAGACGAGGCTGAAGCTGACGACATCCCTTTCAGCGCGGTGCTGGTGAGGTTGCCTGCACCACCCGCACAGCCGATTCCCAATCTGGACGGCTTGCTGCAGGTGAGTGGTGTTTTGCGCGTTTCGAACGTCGAGGACGCGGACAGCTCGCGCATCTTCGCGGTTTCCATCGAGCTTGATCGTGGTCCAGCCAAAGCGCTCGCCAAGGTAAGCCGGCCGGTCGCGCTGGCAGATGAGAAGTCTCGCAAAACTCCCCATTAAAGCCCCATCGAGCTGACGCGGGCACGCGCGATGGCGCGGGGCCACACCATGACCGCAGTCCGCCCATTTGTCCGTTGCCGTCGCAACTCATCGTTCAATCCAGGAGCTATCCATGACCTCGCATATTCCTTTCCGGCGCAGCCTCGTCGTCGCTACGCTGCTTTCAGTCACGTCAAGCAGTGCTTTCGCTGCTTCCGTTTCGCGCATTGCGCCAGCCAGCGAATTGTTCAGCAGTGGCAACAGCAACGGCCCGGTGATCGCGCGATTCCTGCCTGGCCAGCGTTTTGACCTGCAAGCCACGATCCAGCCTGATCCCGGCATGACGATCACCTACTTTGACTTCCTCGTTGACGGCAACTCCACCCTCAGCGCAGTCACCATCCCGGGTTCCGGAACTTACGACCCGCGCCCGTTGCTGACCAGCATGGTCACTGAAACCGGCGCACCGGCAACCTGCATCGATGCGACGACAGGCAGGACGCGTGGCGTTTCCGGTTGCAAACTGGTCGCCGGCCTCCCGCGCAACACGGCCGTGGTCTCACGCCGCGCCTACAACGATTCGCGAGCCGGCTTACACACCATGAAGGTGGTTGCCATACAAAGCGACGGCAAGCGCATCGAGGCGACCGGCAACTTCGAGATCGTCGGTGTTCAGAACAACGGGCAGCTTGCGAAGAACATTGTGATCTTCCTCGGTGACGGGATGGGCGCCGCGCATCGCACAGCGGGTCGCATGATGGCCAAGGGCTACGCGCAAGGAAAATCCCGAGGCTTGCTGGCCATGGACACCTTCCCTGAAACTGGCATAGTGATGACGGCGTCGTTGAACTCGATCGTCACCGACTCAGCGCCGGGCATGCAGAACTACGTCACCGGCAACAAGTCAAACAACAACGAGGAGGGTGTTTATCCCGACGACACGCTGGACGCGTTCGATAACCCGCGGGTTGAATACCTTTCATCGTACCTGCACACCTTGCAGGGCAAGTCGCTGGGCGTCGTCACCACGGCCGACGTATTCGACGCGACGCCGGCGTCGATGGCCATACACACTTCGTCGCGCGGAAACGGCACCGGCATCGTCGACCAGTTCTTCGATGATCGTGGCCGCACTGGGCTTACCGTACTTCTCGGAGGTGGCCGGAAGTGGTTCCTTCCCAATACGTCGAACAGCACCAACCCGCAGGCTCCGAATGGTTCGCAGCGCCGCACATCCAATGACTACGTCCTGGCCGACGACATTGTGAATGGCTGGGGCAGTGCGCGTGGTGCTCTCGATCCAGGTCGCGACTTGATCGCCGAGTTCGTCGCCGATGGGTTCAAATATGCGCCGGACCGCACCGCAATGATTCAGGCGTTGCAGGGCGGTACGCCGGACAAACTGCTTGGCCTGTTTTCGTATTCGAACATGAATGTCGCTTTCGACAAGATCAATGCACGCCGCGGCAATCGCCTGGTGGTCGATGCCTATGGCTTTCCCGACCAGCCGATGCTGGATGAAATGACGGATGCGGCGCTGAAGGTGTTGTCGAAGAATCCAAACGGCTTCGTCGTGATGATCGAAGCTGCGTCGATCGACAAGCAGGCGCACAACATGGATTCGGACCGCTGGCCGCTGGAAGTGCTGGAGCTTGATCGCTCAGTCGCCGTCGCGAAAGCTTTTGCCCAGCAAAACCCCGACACGCTGGTCCTGGTCACCGCAGACCACGAGTGCGGCGGTGTGGCGATCATCGGTTCTTCCCTGCTGACTGCGGCAGCACTGGGTTCCAATCCAGCGTCTGGCAAGGCATCGGTTGGCGTCTACGAACAGGCAAAGTTCCCCAGGTACACGATCGCCGCCGACGGCTACCCGATGACGACCAACATCGACAACAAGATGCTGATCGGATACGGCGCGAATGCCGACCGCTACGAAACCTGGTTGCCGAGCATCTTCCCGGTTGCCGATTCGCAGCAACCGTTCTCCGTCGCCGGCTCGTCGCCAAACGCCAGCGTGCGCAACGAAAGCATCGGAGCATTCATCGGTGGTCAGGTAGGCGGTAGTTCGGCGGTACACACCGGCGGCGATATTCCATTGTCCGCGTTTGGACGCGGTGCCAGCTTGTTTGGTGGCACTTACGACAACACGGAAGTGTTCTTCAAAATTGGCCAGGCCGCGGTGGGCGGCGCGCAGTAGGGGTCCCCCGAACGTTCAATGCGACAAGGCCTCCGCGACTAGGCCTTGTTCGTTTCAACGGTTTGCACGATGTTTGCCGGCGAGTTCTGATCGGTTCGCGGAAAGCTGTGAGCTACGAGTTCTGCGTCGCCCACGCTGCCGGATCGGTCAGGAAGTCGGCGAAAGCCGCCACCGGTTCAGGCGCGTCAAACAGCATGGCCGCCGCTCCGCTGATGCGAGCGGCCAGCGCGGCGCGTAGTTCCGTATCGCGGATGCAGGCGACGGCCTTGGCGACGT
>JAYUYW010000275.1:0-10077 GCA_043752325.1 Rhodanobacteraceae bacterium
CAGTAAAACATTGACCGCGGAGTTAACCGGTGGCTACGGGTTGGGCAGGCGACGGTGCTGTGCAGAACCAGATTGATGCGACGGTCGCTGATGCCATCAAGCGTGCTCGGGCGCAGCTCAAGCAAGGACCTGGACTCAGCCACTGCGAAGAATGCAATGCCGAAATTCCCAAAGCACGGCGCGATGCCGTGTCGGGTGTTCGCCTTTGTGTCACTTGCCAAGCCGTCCAGGACGAAGGGACGCGCAGAGCCGGCGGCATGAACCGCCGCGGCAGTAAGGACAGCCAGTTGCGTTGATCAACGACTGCGACGGCGAGCTTTTCATCGAGTCAATCGCTCAGGGCGAAATTCAGTGATTTCTAGTGTTTCCGATCGGAAAGTCACCGTTCAAACCCATCGGGACATCAATCGGGGTGGCCGGCGCGCTGCTGGGGCGAAGGGAGAACTTCGAAGCGCCGGGAGTACTGCTGGGGCGCCATATTGAAACGTCATCCAGACCATCCCCGTCATAGTCACCGTTCAAGCGAAAATCGGTTGCACTCATCCCGAACCCTATCGTTGATTGCACTACTCCTGTCGCTCCATCACGAATCAGCCACTGTATGGTCCCGCCCACACCGCGACAGATGGTCACATCGTCGAAGTAGCTGCCAGAGAAATTGCCATCGACAATAACGTCAGTTGGCAGACCATGGGTGAACGTGGCGAATTGCGTGCCGGTCAATCCATTGAACAGGCGGAAGTTCCCTACGCCGCCAACATTATCCTGTATCGCAATGTCTGCCACCCGATCGCCGTCGTAGTCGCCGCTGGCCGCGAAGTTGCCATTGACTCCGGTGACGTAATCGCGCTCGACGCCGCTGGCGTTGAGTTTTATCAAGGTACGCGACGGCAGGCTTGCGCTAGCCCCAAAACTGTAGAGCACGAAGTCAGTCCGTCCATCGCCATCGAAATCATCGGTGATATTGGGTTCGTCGCCCGCCTGACCGAACTCTTGTGTTCGTAGCAAAGTTGGATGGCTTGATGGGCGAATGATGAATTGGCTTGGAGCACCGGGTCGCCAGAGAGCCGCATCGGCCAGGCCATCGCCATCCCAATCGCCCTGCAGGAACAAATCAGTCGAGATGCCGTGAACAAAGCTGGTGTCCGCACCACCCCCAGCGGAATTGTTGTCCTTGATGAACCACGTAACCGCACCACCAGATCCGACGCCGGTATTGCGGACCAGCACGTAACTTGATCGGCCGCGGCCGGTGAAATCCATTCGGGCAAGCTTGCAAGTACCAAGAGACGCGATCTCGAAGCCATTGCGGAAAATCGCGTCTGCTTGGGGTAGCAGGCTGAGTGTCGCCGAGTTGACCGTTCCCGCGTCACCACCAACGACGTCGGCGACATTGAGGGTCCAGACGCCGCTGGCGTTCGCGGCCGAAAGCCCCGCGAATGCACCGTCAAGCGAGGTAAAACACCCACCGCCATCGTTGGTGCCGGTGATCAGTTCCGCGCCTTGCGTACTGGTGCGATAGCTGCCCACGGGAACGTTCGCCGCATTCCCTAGCGGCGACGCCGCAGCCCACAAGTCCGAACCGAAATCGCTGAAGATATAAACGCCCGCGAGATTGGCAGAGCCCCCTATGCCAGTCGTCCTGAGGCCGACCCTGCTCATCATGACGAGCCGCGCGATTCCAGCGGGCGACGTCAACGTGACCTTCAGGTCTTGGATAAACGTGTGATTGATAGCCAATGTCAGCTTCACATCGCCAACCGGCTGGTTGTACGCCAATGTACTGAAGGTAATGTTGATGCCGGCGGGCGTGTTGTCGGGAATTGCACCCACGCCGACCCCTGCGAAATCGATGGCGAGCACATTTCCGCTGCAGGCGACAGCGGCCAACATGCAGCTAGACCACTTAAAAACCCGAATCCACATGGCACACTCCCCAGAGATTACAAAGCTGTTGGAAAACAAAATAGATTCCACAAACATCGGCAGCTCAGCGGCGAATTACGCCACCGTAAAGCTGCTAGCCGGCACCCGAGCTGGACTATAGCGTCTAGAAAACGCAGTGTCGACGCGCTCAAGTGGGTATCCTGTGGCCATGCCGCGACTGCTGATGAACCTCAACCAGGTGCCCGATGACGAGGCGGCCTCGGTGCGTGCGTTGCTCGACGAAGCCAAATTCGACTGGTACGAGATTGCTCCCAATCGCTGGGGTATTTCACCAGGAGCAATATGGATCAGCGAGAGCGAGGACTACGAGGCGGCGAAGGCTTTGCTGGACGATTTCCAGGCGAAACGAGCGCGCGCTGCGCGTGATGAATACGAAACGGAGCGGAACAGCGGCACGAAGCCGACCCTTGTTGCTGCTGCCCGCAACAACCCGATGAAGTTTCTGGTAGCACTGATTTGCATCGCCCTGATGATGGGGCTTGCCGCGCTGCCGGTGTTCCTGCTCGGCTCGCGATAGGTCGCGTTGCGATAGCAGTGCTGCGCGGAGCAGTGGGTTGCGATGGCGCATTCAACACATCAGCGGCTTGCCAACGATCTTGAATGTTTCGTGGTCAGGCCACACTGAATTGGCTCGACGCGCAGCGAAAATACAACCATGTCCGAAGACCCCGTTCAACTCGCCTGTCCGAACTGCGCGGCCATCAACCGCGTCGCACGGGAACGTCTGGCGGAACTACCTAAATGCGGCCGGTGCCACCAAGCCCTGTTTGCTGCTGTGCCGGTTGCATTGACTGCGGCCACATTCGATAACCATGCGGTTCGCAGCAACCTGCCTTTGCTTGTCGACTTTTGGGCGCCATGGTGCGGGCCGTGCCAATCGATGGCACCACAATTCGCGGCCGCTGCGAAACATCTGGAACCCGATATGCGCTTGGCCAAGGTCGATACGGAAGCCGAGCCGGCGCTGGGTGCGCGATTCGGCATCCGCAGCATTCCGACCTTGTTGTTGATGCAATCCGGCAATGAAATCGCGCGCCAGTCCGGGGCGATGGGTGTTGAGCAGATCGTGCAATGGGCTCGCATGCAGTTGATGGCGGACTGATCGTAGTGAAAGATAAAGACAACGATCCCGAACCAACCGCGCCTACGCCACCCGAGCCCGGTGATTGCTGCGGCGATGGCTGTTCGCGCTGCGTCAACGATGTGTACGCCGAAGCGTTGGACCGTTATGAAGCACGCCTCGCCTCACGGCGCGAGTGACAAATTGACGACCATGCTTCTTGATCTACCGGGACTTTCGTCAGGCGCAAGTTCCCAGTCATCGCCGTACCATCACCCGGTTCCCAACAACGGAAGGTAGCCCATGAAACGTATTCCACTGTCATTGATCATCCTGTCGGTAAGTGCCGCTGCAAGTGCACACGAGATGCCGAAGTTCGACCCGCAGCGACTTTCGGATCAGGTGAAGACCTTGTCCTCCGACGCTTTCGAGGGCCGTGGTCCGGCAACGGACGGTGAGGCTAAAACCGTTGCCTACGTCATCGATCAGATGAAGGCAGCCGGCCTTCAACCCGGCGGCGACCTCGCTGACGGCAAGCGTGCATGGACGCAAGCCGTTCCGCTGCTTCGCGCCGAAATTAAGGGCGAACTAACCCTGGGCTTTTATACGAACGGCAGCAAACAGGTGCTCACTCAAGGTTCGGAAATTGCGGTTCGCGCGGCAACGGATGGCTCTAAATCCGTCGATTTCAGCGATGTGCCGTTGATCTTCGCCGGCTACGGCATCACGGCTCCCGAGCGAAAATGGGACGATTTCAAAGGAATGGACGTCAAAGGCAAGATCATCGTCGTCCTGATCAATGACCCGGATTTCGAAACTGGCAAGGGCGACTTCGGTGGCAAGGCAATGACGTACTACGGCCGCTGGACCTACAAGTACGAACAAGCAGCACGACTTGGGGCGCTCGGGATACTGATCGTGCATGAAACCGCTCCGGCCTCATACGGTTGGGCGACCGTCAAGAACTCCAACACCAACACCATGTTCGACGTGGTTCGCGACAACCCGAAATCCGTACATCCCACCATGGAAGCGTGGATCCAGCGCGATCTTGCCGTCGAACTTTTCAAGAAGGCGGGCCTGGATTTTGATGCGCACAAGAAGCTCGCGCAGTCCCGTGAGTTCAAGCCTGTTGAGCTCAATGGAATCACGATGGCGGCGAAGTACGATGTCGACAGCAAAGTGATCACGTCGCAAAACATTGTCGGTCGAATCGATGGCAGCAAGCGGCCCGATGAGACGATCATCTACAGCGCCCACTGGGATCACTTGGGCATCGGCAAGCCGGATGCGAAGGGCGACACCATATACAACGGCGCCGTTGACAATGCTACCGGCACGGTCGCTCTGGTCGAGATTGGCCGCGCGTTCGCGAGTCAACCAAAGCCGGAACGCTCGGTCGTTTTCCTCGCAGTTACGGCGGAGGAGAAGGGTTTGCTCGGTTCCGAGTACTACGCGGCCAAACCGTTGTATCCAACCGGTCAGACCGTCGCCGTTATCAACATGGATGCGCTCAGTCCTGGCGGCCGAGCGAATAATTTCACCACGTCCGGCAGTGCAAAATCCGAGCTGCTTGATCGCCTGGTCAAGGATGGTGAAAAGGCGGGTATGAACTACGTCACGGATCCGCGTCCGGAAGCCGGCGCATTCTTTCGATCAGATCATTTCTCGTTCGCCAAGCGTGGCGTTCCAGCGCTCTCGTTTGGATCGGGTAGGGACCTGGTTGATGGAGGGACCGCTGCGGGCGAAGCCGCCGGCAAGCAATACGTGACCGAGCGCTATCACCAGCCGGCCGACCAATGGGAAGCAAGCTGGACTTTTGCCGGCATGGCGCATGACCTGCAACTGCTCTACAAGCTTGGCGACGACCTCGCCAATTCCGAAACCTGGCCGAATTGGTCGGAAGACTCTGAATTCCGCGCCGTACGCGACGCGGACCGCGCCAAAGTGGCTGATGCCAGCAAGCCGTAATTTGCCTTTTCAACGCAATTGGGGCAGGGAAGCACGAATTCCGGCATAATGCGCGGCTGTTACGGCTGTGGAGCCCGCGATTCTCCCGAATTGCGGGGTTCCAGCAGGCGCCGCCGGAGAATCTTGATGCCTCTTCGATCAACGACTGTCGTGGTCGACTCGTTCGACTCCGCATCCGGACGCCCACCGCATCCCGCGGCACTCGACGCATTTGAAGCGCTGTTATCAACCGTTGTTGCACCCGTCGAACGACGGTGCCCAGGAGATCACAATGAGTTACGACATCGGCATCGGCCGTTGCGCCGCCATCGACGCCAACAGTATCGGTGTGCATCTGGACAGCGTCATGGTTTCCCGCCTGTTGCCCGACCAGCCGTGGCGCAAGTCCGGTACCAGCATGCTTCAGATCAGCCCCAAGGTGTGTAGCTCCAAGCGGCCGCCGGAAGTGGGTGCCGAGGTCTATCTTGATCGTGCTGCGCTTGCCAAGGACAGCAAAGCATCGCTCGACCTCGCTGGTGATGGCGTGATGATTCCCGTGAATCTGCAACGCCTGTTAAAGGATCTCGATCCCAATCCGGCGCCGGCGCCTGCAACCAAGGGACGCGGCTCGCACAGCAAGGCGAAGCCGAAGCCCGATCCGAAAGCTGTCGGGAAGCCACCTGTTGCAATAGCACCTGTTGCGACAATTGAGCCGAAAGTTGCATCCAGGGCCGCCCCGAAAGCTCCAACCAAGACGGCATCCAAAGCTTCACCAAAGGCTGCGTCAAAAACCGCTCCGAAAGCGGCGTCGAAAGCTACGGCCGCAAAGCGCTGATCCAACCGCTGTTGGCGTTGCTGGCTGATTCGCCAGTTGGTTGTGCTGCGCAACGTTCGGCTTCCACCGACAAATCGAGAACCCCAAGGTCATGAGCATCTCTCTTCACGTCGCCAGCGTCCCCGTGTTTACCCAGATGCTTGGAAGTCTCGATACGATCTTGGCCAAGGCCAGCGAGCATGCCGAGAGCGTGAAGGTGGATGCCAACGTCTACTTGCAGGCGCGCTTGTTCCCGGACATGTTTCCGCTGGTTCGACAGGTCCAGATTGCCTGTGATTTCGCGCGCGGAGTCAGTGCCAGATTGGCCGGAGTCGATGTCCCAAGTCATCCCGATACCCATGCGACATTCGCAGATTTGCGGGTGATGATTGCCGCGAGCGTGTCCTTCATAGGTTCACTTGACGCGGACAAGTTTGCAGACGCCGCAGCACGCGACATCGTCCTTCGCCCAGGAACGCCGAAGGAGCGAAGCTTCAAAGGCGATGCCTATCTGCTGCACTACGGCTTGCCGCAGTTCTTCTTCCATGTCAGCACGGCTTATGCATTGCTGCGCCATAACGGCATTGCCATCGGCAAGCGTGACTTCATGGGTGCCTACTGAAGCACATCCATTGATCGGCTCCGGTGGAGTCTGCTGCATCCGAACGGCAATCAGTCATCGTAAATTGGAGCGCGCTTACGATTCCGCGCTCCTGCTATCAGGCTGACTTTCAATGAATGCTGTTTTCAACGCACTTTCGCGCAGTTATGCGCGACTCGCCTTGCTTGTGTCGATCGTCGCTGTCGCGGGTTGCTCGTCGATACTTTTTAAAGGGCTCAACGCGCTGTCGCCCGACGGCGAACTGGTGGAAGCACGCGGCATCACGTTCGATGGCAGTCTCGATCTGAAGCTCGATATCTATCGGCCGAAGGATGCCACCAACGCGCCGGTAGTCGTCTTCTACTACGGCGGTCGATGGGAGTTCGGCAATCGCGAGGACTATCGTTGGTTCGCCGAAGCGCTCGCACGAAACGGATTCGTCGCCATCCTTCCCGACTACCGCAAATACCCGCAGGTGAAACTTGACGGCTTCATGACCGATGCCGCAAACGCATTGGCGTGGTCGTTCGAACACGCGGCGGAATACGGCGGAGATCGTGATCAGCTATTCGTTATGGGTCACTCCGCAGGAGCGCACCTTGCGTTGATGCTCGCGACCAATGCGCAGTGGATGGCTTCGCACCAGATCGAGCCAACCCGACTTGCTGGCGCAATTGGTTTGGCCGGTCCATACAATTTCCTGCCGCTCACCGCGGACGACATGATCGGCATGTTCGGCAGCACGCCCGAACAGCAGGCGCGTTCGCAGCCGATCAACTTTGTCGATGGAGACGAACCGCCGATGCTGTTGTTGCATGGTTCTGCCGACAATACGGTATGGCCGAAGAATTCGACGACGCTGGCGCAGGCGGTGAAGGCGAAGGGCGGGCGCGCAGAAGTGATCACCTATCCCGACGTCACCCACTCGGGCATTCTTCTGTCAGTGTCGCCGACGTTTCGTGGCAAGGCCAGCGCACTGGAGGACAGCGTGAGGTTCATCAAGGAAGTGGTCGCGCAGCGTAAGGCAGCACCCCTGAAATAAAGACGCGTCAGTGCGTCTTGCCACCATGCGAGGCGCTGCTGGTGCCGGACTTGGATGCACGCGAGCGCAACCACGCCGCGTATTCGTCGAGATCGCCTTCGAATTCTCCAACCACGCCGTCGGCGACACGCCAGAATGTGTCGCATACCAAGCCGGTCAAGTGCCGATCATGCGAAACCAGCACAATGGCTCCGCCGAAATCGCTGAGCGCTTCGGCCAGGGCCTCGCGCATTTCCAGATCAAGGTGATTGGTCGGCTCATCGAGCAACAACACGTTCGGTTTGCGCCAAGCGATCAGCGCCAGTGCGAGGCGTGCCCGCTCCCCGCCTGAGAAGCCGTCGATCACTTCAAAGGCGCGATTGCCGGGAAAATTCCAACGTCCGAGATAGTCGCGGAAATCCTGTAGCGATCCGCTCGGTGCAATGTCGCGCAGGTGGTCGACCGGCGATTGCCCTTCGTGCAGCGACTCGACCGTGTGCTGTGCGAAATAGCCAAGCTCCATATCGGGGTGGACTGTGCGCTCACCCGCCAGCAGCGGCAATTCGCCGACCAGGGTTCGTACCAAGGTCGACTTGCCTGCGCCATTCGGCCCGAGTAACCCAATTCGATCGCCCGATTCCAGTCCAAATCCCACCTTGGAAAGAATCTTCGTCGTGCCATAGCCCGCATCGACATCATTGAGCCGGATCAGTGACGTCGGCAGCTTCAGCGGTTCGAGGAAGTTGATGTGGATCTGCCGCTCGGCGCGTACCGCTTCGGTGCCGGAAAGTTTCGCGAGACGCTTGACGCGTGACTGCGCCTGTTTGGCTTTTGCGGCCGACGCCTTGAAGCGGTCGATGAAGGATTGCAAGTGCGCGCGCTCGGTCTGTTCCTTCTCGAACGCAATCTGCTGCTGCTTGAGTTGCTCTGAACGTTGCCGCTCGAAACTGGTGTAGTCACCAATGTAGAGTTTGGCGCGGTTCTCGTGCAGGTGCAGCGTGTGCGTGCTGACGCCATCAAGGAATTCGCGGTCATGCGAAATCATCATCAGCATGCCGGGATACTTCAGCAGCCACTGCTCCAGCCACAGCACCGCGTCGAGGTCGAGATGGTTGGTAGGCTCATCGAGCAACAATAGGTCGCTCGGCATCATCAACGCTTGCGCCAGGTTCAATCGTGCGCGCCAACCGCCGGAGAAATCCGACACCGGCAGGTTGTGCATTTCCGGCGTGAAACCCAGGCCGTGCAGCAAGCGACCTGCGCGTGCGGTGGCGTCGTAGCCGTTGATCTCGGCGAGCTTCTGATGTGCGGCTGCCACAGCGTCCCAGTCTTCGTTCTCAGTGGCTTCGGCTTCTCCACGCAAGATTTCGAATACCGCGACATCACCGGCGAGAACGAACTCAATTGCCGGGTCGCGTAACGGCGGCGTTTGCTGGTCGACACTTGCGATGCGGATTTTCGGCGAGACATCGACATCACCGCGGTCAGCCTCAATCTCACCTTGCACCGCAGCAAAAAGACTGGATTTACCGCAGCCATTGCGACCGATCACGCCCACTCGCGAACCGGCGTGGATTGCCAAGTCGACGTCCGTGAGCAGCAGTTGAGTACCGCGGCGCAGAGCAAAGTTTCGGAATGCAATCAAGGAAAAAGCCAGCAAATATCTACGGGGCGCGCATTCTAGCCGACCTCGCGTTGGCCCATCACGCCGCTTTGACGCAGCCACGTGTTGGTACGTCGCGTGATGCGTGCTAGCTTGCTGCAATGCCGTATTTTCAGTCCGATCAGATTCGTCAGCACTACCGCGTCGCCGGTCAGGGCGAAACTCTGGTGCTGCTGCATGGGTTGGGTTCCAGCGGTGCCGATTGGGCATTCCAGGTCGAAGCGCTTTCTCCCCATTTTCGCTTGATTGCGCCGGATTTGCGCGGATCGGGATTGAGCGACGCACCCGCGGGACCGTATCGAATCGATCGCTTCGCCAGCGATGTCTGGGAACTGCTCGACTCGCTAGGCGAGCGGCGCGTGCAACTGCTTGGTTTCTCCATGGGCGGCGCGGTCGCGCTGGAAATGGCATTGCAGCGGCCGCAGCAGATTGGTCGCGTGATGACCATCAATAGCCTGCCGTGCTATCGCGTCAACACATGGCGCAAGTGGCTGGAAGTGTTCGGGCAATTGACCATGGTGCGTGCGCTGGGACTGCGTCGTACGGCATCACTGGTTGGCAAGCGCATGTTTCCCGCACCGCACCAGCAGGCGATGCGTGAGCGTGTAATCAGCGTCGTAGGCGGTCTGCCACAACAACAGTATCTGCATAGCGTTCGCGCCTTGGTCGGCTGGTCGGCCATCGATCGTCTGCATGAACTCGACGTGCCAATGTTGATGTTGGCTGCGGAACACGACTACACGCCGCTGGCCGAGAAACACCAGTACGCGCAACGATCAGGCGCGCAGCTTGCCGTCGTTCGCGGATCGCGCCATGGCACGCCTTTCGATGCCATCGATGCCAGCAATGCCTGCGCCTTGGCATTCTTCCAGGGCTTGCCGTTGCCGGCTGACGACGTACTGGTCACTGACGCTCCCCATCGCACTCCAACGGCTGCGCCTGCGGAATTCATCTAGGCAGCGACGTGCGACCAATCATTCCCGGCCTATCATCGGTTCCCGAATAGCCGAAAGGAATGATT
>JAYUYW010000276.1:0-4052 GCA_043752325.1 Rhodanobacteraceae bacterium
CATGTCGCGCCGCTGGCCACGTTGAGCATGGCGTTGAGCAGGGGCCAGTCACTGACTGCGTCACTCCCATCGAGCATGGCTTCGGTTTCGCGGTTGGGGCTGGCGACGCTGCCCGAGTCCAAGTGATCGCGTCCGATGACAACTGGCGCTTTGAGTTCGCCATTGCGAACCATTTCGTTGAAGGCCAAGCCCAGCTTGTGGCGTTGACCCAAGCCGACCCAGCAGATACGCGCGGGTAGCCCTTGGAAGCTGATGCGTTCGCGGGCCATCTCCAACCAGTTGTGCAGGGCCGGGTCGTCGGGGATCAGTTCCTTCACTTTGGCGTCGGTCTTGTAGATGTCTTCGGGGTCGCCCGACAACGCCACCCAGCGGAACGGTCCGATGCCCTTGCAGAACAGAGGCCGCACATAAGCGGGCACGAAACCGGGGAAATCAAACGCGTTCGTGCAGCCTTGGTCCTTCGCCATCTGACGAATGTTGTTGCCGTAGTCGAAAGTGGGAATGCCTTGCGCATTGAACGCGAGCATCGCTTCCACATGCACGCGCATTGACCGCTTGGCGGCATCACGGACACCGTTCGGATCGCTTCGCTGCTTTTCCATCCATTGTTCGACTGTCCAACCAATTGGCAGGTAGCCGTGAATGGGATCGTGTGCGCTGGTCTGGTCGGTAACCGCGTCCGGACGTACGCCTCGGCGGACCAGTTCCGGCAGGATTTCCGCTGCGTTGCCGAGCAGCGCGATGGACTTCGCTTCGCCGCTGGTGGTGTAGTTGGCAATGCGGGCGAGCGCGTCGTCAAGGTGGCTTGCCTGCTCATCCACGTAGCGCGTGCGCAAGCGGAAGTCGATATTACGTTGCTGGCATTCAATGTTGAGCGAACAGGCACCTGCCAGCGATGCGGCCAGCGGTTGTGCGCCGCCCATGCCGCCAAGCCCAGCGGTCAAAATCCAACGGCCGCGCAGGTTGCCGGCGTAGTGCTGGCGACCCATTTCGACAAAGGTTTCGTAGGTGCCCTGCACGATGCCTTGGCTGCCAATGTAGATCCAGCTGCCTGCCGTCATCTGGCCGTACATCATCAAACCCTTGCGATCCAATTCGTTGAAGTGTTCCCAAGTCGCCCAGTGTGGAACGAGGTTGGAGTTGGCGATCAGCACGCGCGGCGCATCGGGGTGGCTGGGGAAAACACCGACCGGTTTACCGGATTGGACCAGCAAGGTTTCGTCGTCGTTGAGTTCACGCAGCGCGGCAAGAATGGCGTCGTAACAGTCCCAGTTGCGCGCGGCGCGCCCGATGCCGCCATAGACAACCAGCTCGGCCGGGTTCTCGGCGACTTCGGCATCGAGGTTGTTTTGCAACATGCGATACGGCGCTTCGGTGAGCCAGCTTTTGCAGGTGAGCTTGTCGCCGCGCGGAGAGCGAATGATGCGGGTGGCATCGCTGCGGGAAGATGCATTCATCGATGGCGCTCGGCTCGGGGCAATGCCGATTATAGGCAGGCGGATGTCGCCGACGGGGCTGTCGCCAGTGCTGCCCTACCTGTCCCTGAATGAAACGCAGAGCCGCCAAAACCAGCGCTGAGGCGCGGTTTGCGGCATTATGTCGCCCTGTATCGGACGGAGTTTTTGACGATGGCGAAGATCGACATCCGCCGACCGCATGGTTGCAGCCAACCGGAAGCGCAGGCCGCCATCGAGCGTGCCGCCGACAAGTTGGGCGGGGAATTTGGTTTGGCCTGCAGTTGCGCTCCCGATGGCGCAGTAAATTTCGAGCGCAGTGGTGTCAGTGGCAGCATCCGCGCCGACGAAAGCGATGTGCACGTGAAAGTTGAATTGGGCTTCCTCGCCAGCGCGATGAAACCGGTTATCGAGAAAGAAATTCGTCGTCATCTCGACGCGCAGTTTGGTTGAAACATCAAGGTATCCGATCGCACCTTCAATCGTTATCAGGAGCAACACATGAGCAAGCAAACCAAAGAAGAAGCCATTGCCGAAGCGATGCGCCAGGCACGCGAAGTGACCACTCAGATGGGCGAAGCCGCGCGAAAGATCTGGCTCGCCGGGCTGGGTGCGTTCGCCAAGGCAAATGCCGAAGGTGGCGAGATGTTCGGCAAGTTGATGAAGCGTGGGTCCGATTTTGAAGCCAAGGCGCGCAACAGCCGCGCCTCGCTTGAGGAATCCGTCGAGCACGCATCCAAGCAAGGCAAGGAAACCTGGAGCAAGGTCGAGAAAGCCGTGACCGAACAGGTGAAGCGCTCCCTGGACAAACTGGGCGTCGCAGGCCAGAAGGATCTCGACGCGATGAACCAGCGCATCGACAGCATCGCTGCCGGTGTACGCAGGGCTGCCGCAGCTCGCGCAGGCGGAGCCGTGCCATCTCAGACAACGCCACCGCCTGCCGCCGCCAGTGCAGGCAAGCCTGCCGTGAAAAAGGCAGGTGCAAAGAAAGCTGCGCCGGTGCCATCAAGCTCTGGTGCCGCGAAATCAGCAGCTGTGAAGAAGGCGAGCGAATCTATTGCGTCAAAGCGCGCGAAGGCCCGGGCCGCCGCCCGCCCTACCCCGAAGCCACGCAAGCGCGACGAGATCGCCGATATCGCAGCGGAACTTGAGACCGCTCAACTGGCCGCGCACCACGCTGCGCATCCGAAACCAGTAGCGAAAGAGCCAGCGAAAAAGGCTGCGGCCAAGCCGGCAGCGAAGACCGCCAACAAGGCCAAGCCTGCTGCGAAAGCGGCGACGAAGGCTGCGAGTCCCGCGACGAAAGCTGCGGCGAAGCCGGCCGCTAAAAAGAAGAAGTAACCCTTCGCTACTCGTCATTCCTGCGAAGGCAGGAATGACGATGGACTATTTTTGGCCGGCTGAGCAAGCCCTTGCAATCTTTCCTGGACAGCAGTGCGCGAAAGGGGGAATGACGAGGTCGTTGTGTTCGCTTCCTATTCGCCAACCCAGCACACCCTCGATTTTCACAACCAACTCGCGGCGACAAACCTGCCCGCCGAGCACGATTAGACTGACCAGTTTCCGGCAGTGCATCACGCAGCCTTTCGGTCACGAAGGCAACGTCGTCAGATCCACGCTCGTAGGCTTTCAACAGCAGCGCGCCGTCCGACTTGGTTGAGTTGTGCTGGCGGGAAGCCGTATTCAGGCTGCGCAGGTTTTCCAGCATTTCGTCGGCTTGCGCAGCGAGATCGTTTTCGGACTGAGATTCGTGGCCGACGATCGTTGCGGTACCGGAAATAAATAGCAGGTCGCGCGGCGCTCGCATCGCCCTCGCGAAACCCGGCGATACCGGGCCGTAGGTAATCAGTCGCGCATCCGCCGAATTGTGTGGCTCGCTATCGAATTCGATGTTCGCCAGCACCTGACGTTCGCCCAGCAACTTCGCCAACGGTGTCGTGTCGTAGCTGATCCTCAATGGCCCGATCGCAGGCAAGGTGGGCTGGTCAAGCAGTGATGACAGTTGGTCAGGCACGGAAGATCGGACGAACGTTGGCGGTAGCGCCAGGCTCAGCCATTGACCGCCTGAAGCGATGGCGGGTCGCGGCGATCTTTCGGCGGTGGCAGATAGCGCAGCCAGACCAGGAAAACGATAAGCGCATCAAGAATGATCAGCGCCTGCCACAGGTAGAGATGGAACCAGTCGAACCACAGTCGGCTCCACTGTCCCATGTAGTAAAGGCTGATGATGCGGACCAGGTTGAGCGACTGGATGGCTAAAAAGCCAACACCGATGCCGGCCAATTTGTTTTTCCATGGCGACGGGAACGCCAGCACTGCCGAAACCAGAATGATGATCGCTTCGATGCCGTTGCAACCGCGTTCAATGGAAATCGCGAAGCCGTTGCTGGCACTACGGATGGTGTTGCCGCTTGCAACGACATCGTTATCGAACAGCGTGATCAGCCACACGCAGGCGTTGGCGAGCAGAGACGTGAAGGGATGGATCACGTACTGCTCGACCGGCGGCGTCAGCTCGGCGGTGAACATCACCATCAGGAACAGCATAAACAGGATGATGAAACGCAACATGCAGTCGGCGTCTGGGCAGAATCGGGC
>JAYUYW010000277.1:0-9997 GCA_043752325.1 Rhodanobacteraceae bacterium
TATAGCATTGGTCGATGATGGTCTGCGTACCGATCGTGCCGATGTTGCCGTTGAGGTAAATCTTCCAGACGTCGATCGACGTCGACAGGCCCGGCAACCAGCTCGGATCATAGACTAGACCGTAGGTGAACGACTTGCCTTCTTCCGGTAGCAACTGATCGTTGGAACCCTGCAGCGCGCTGGTCTGCGCGGTCGTCTGCGTGAAACCCGCCGTGGCGCCGGCACACGCCGGGTTGCCAGCTCGGAAGCCGCTGCCCGAACACGGGTCACGATAGGTATCTGCACTTGGGGTGACGCCACCGAACAGATCGCTAATGGTCGGCGAACGGAACACTTCGGCAACCGTGCCGCGCAGCAGCAGGTCGTCGATCGGACGCCACTCAAGACCGATCTTGGAATTGGTCGCCGCGTCGAATGCCGAGTAGTTGGAGTAGCGCGACCCCAGGGTCAGGTTCAACGACTTGGCAAACGGGACATCGGCGAGAATCGGCACGAACAGCTCGGCGTAGTATTCGCGAACCGCCAGGAAACCGCTTGATGGCGACGAGCAGGCATCGGTCAAGGTCAGGCAGGTTCCCAAGAGTGGATTGATGATGGTACCGATGAAGTCGGGCCGGGTGTACGAGTAGTCCTCACGGTACTCGGCACCCACGGCCAGCGATACCGCTCCGGCGGGCAGATTGAACAGTTCGCCGGTCAGGTTGACGTTGCCGCCCTTCATGTTCGAGTACGAATCGCCACGGACCGTCACTTCCAAGGCACGCAGCGCGGCCAGCGACGCGGCCGGAGAGCGGCCTGAATTGACGCCGATCAGGTCAACCGGGACGCAATTGGCGATCGGCGCAGCAGCGGTGCCGCAACGCGCGACACCGTTGGCATCACGGAACGACGGACCGATCGCTGCCTGCAGGCCTGGGCCGAAGTAGTAACGGTTCTGTCCGAAGTCCTGCGAGGTACGCGCGGCGAGAATGCCGGCATCCCACGACCAGGTATCACCAAACGTACCCTTCAGCCCGGTAGCGATCTGATCTGCCTGCGTGTTGAAGAAACCTTCGCGATTGCCGGCATTGACCTGACGTACGCCGCCCGAGCTGATGTTGACGCCGAATGGGTTGTAGACGCTTTGAGCGGAAATCCTGAAGAGCGCGTTGCTAAGAATCAGAGGCAATGGCGCAATCTGGTAGTTCGAGCGCGTCTTGTTGGTGAACGCGTCAATGTAGAACTCGACGTTGTCGGTCAGCTTGTAGTTGCCGGTCACGAACAGGCCACCACGCTCCTGCGGAGTGGTCAGCACGTTGAATGGCGCAAAGTTGAAGGTGTCATTATTTGGACCGCCACCAACATAGCAGCGGTAGCCATTCGGATTCTGCGGATTGGCGTTGCCTGCGGCGCGCGTCACGCTGACGCTGCCGGCCGTGCCTGGGCAATTGATACCGAAGCTGGCCGCGGTGGCGCGAGGAATCACGAAACGTCCGTTCGGAATAAAGCTCGAGCCAATCGTGAGGATGTCGCCATAATAGTTGTACAGAGCGCGATTCGAGAACTCGCGATCCCCTGCGCTGATCGAATCCTGCTTGTTGTAGCTGGCACCGATGATGATGCTGCCTTTATCAGAGCTCTGACCGATGGTCATCTGAAAGCCCTTGCGCTCGCCATCGTCACGATCGGAAATACCGTAGTCGGCCGAAGCTTCAATGCCCTGGTAGTTGCTCTTCAGCACGAAGTTGACCACGCCGGCAACCGCGTCGGAACCGTAGATGGCCGACGCGCCGTCTTTCAGGATGTCGATGCGCTCAACCATGTTGATCGGAATCGAGTTGACGTCCGCGTAGCTCAGGCGGCGACCGTTGACGAGCAACAGCGTGCGCTGCGAGCCGAGGCCGCGGATGGAGATCGTCGAAGCACCGCTACCGCCACCGTTATTGACGTTTGGGTTGGTTGCGGCACCAGCGATGGAAGGCGACTCCTGGATGATGTCACCGAGCGTCAGCTTGCCGGTCTGGGCAATGGCCGCGGCATCGATCGAGAAAACCGGGCTTGCGGTTTCAAGGTCGACGCGACGGATGCGGGAACCGGTAACAACTATGGTTTCCAGTTGATCGGTCTGTTCGCCCGAGCTGGTCTGTGCGATGGCAGGCAGGGCGGTAAGGCCCACTACCGCCGTGGCACTGGCATACAGCGCGTAGCGCACGGCTTTGCAAAGCTCGCTGCTAGTCAAGGTCATATCAATCTCCAACGTCAGTCGTTCAGTAAAATTTTGGGTTCGCATGCGGAGACAAATCGGTTGATTCAGTGCCAGGACATACCCAACGGCATGCCACTGATGCCCGCGCATCGGCGAATACTAACAACATTCTTACGCTATGGGAACCCTTTGTTTCTTCATCGGCTTGCTTAACAGGCACGCCCATCTTATTGATTTTTATAGCATGTTGAATGATCCACGCGCTCGTTGCGAGCTTTTCACTTGAAAAACACTCCGCCGCCGTGGACGATCGACCAACTCGATGAAAAAGCAAACCAGTCTACCAAGACGATTTGTCATGCGACCTCAAATGGACGCGTTAAGTCGGCGGTCATATAACGAGGGCCCTTGCGACTTGATCGGACGACCCACGATCAAACCTTGGTCGCAGGTCTGCCTGTTGATGTGCCCGGAAGCAGCTACAGGTCTTGGCGGTACTGCACGTACGGGACGCGAGATGCAGCGATGTCCGTATCGCTCTTTGGTGCGTCGTTCTTGGGGGCGAGGTAACTGCGCGTACCCACGCTGAGTTGACCTTGCCACGGCGTACGCCACGACAATCCAATATCGAGCAGGGTCCAGCGTTGTCCGGGCAGAACCGCACCGGTGCTGTCGACGACACGACCGATAATCGTGCCGGACAGGTTGCCTTGCGAAATGCCGAAGCCGAGCATGGACTGATCGAGGTTGAGCGCACCCGAGGCCTGACTGCTTAAAGCGAGCGGCCACATTTGCATCGAGCCGCGCGACGCGTCGAAACTGAACCGCGTGTCGCTTCCGACGACAATCTGGCCATTGGCGAAGTGGCTTTGGCCCTGGTCGAGTCGATACGGCAGCAAAGACGAAGTTGCCTCGCTCGCAAACGGCTGGATTGCGGAGTCGCCGCGCAGCCAAGTCACACCATAGTTGAAACTGCGACTGGTGTCGGGTGAGGTCCAGTTAATGCCCAGGTCGCTCGACATCAGGCCACTGGTAACTACCGAGTTATCGGCGCAAATGGAACCTGCAACCGCGCAGAGACTCGACGTTCGCGATTTCGAAAGGTTGGCACTCGCAGCCAGTCCGCCGGCCAGCTGCCAGCGCATCCCACCAGCGATAAGGCTAGTCGCGTCAATGATTTGCAAGTCGGATGCATTGCTAGGGAAAGGCTGGCGCGGCATCAGCGGCCCACCGTCATCGCTGGAAAGGCTGACCAAGGCCAGCAGGCGCCCGTCCGGACTGGCCCAAAGCGGGACTGGGTGGGTGCTGCCAGCGGCGCTTCCCAGCGGCAAATTGCCCGGCGTCAACAGTTGCTGGACCAACGGATAGCGGGCTTCCGGCAGCTCCGGGCCAATCACCTGCGCGGTTGCCATCGCTGGCAACATCAAGGTGAGCGCGGTGATAGCGAAAGACTTGAACATCCGGACTCTGGTTGGCGACAGTCGTAGTTGTTGCAGCCCACCTACACTCATGGGCGGCAACACATCGGGATTTTTCGGTGCCGGCGTCTGATGCGCAGACCCGACTCTTGCATCCGAGTATAACGATCTAGACGAAAACCTAACACCTCGATCACATCACGCTTTTGACATCGTTCAGTCGTTCTCGCCCTGCGCCCTGAATTTCCCGGGCTTCTGTTGCTCGATGGTCAAGGCCACATTGTCGCGCAAGTAAGTGGGTCGAACATCTGCGGCATCAATGGCCATTCCTGCGACAAACATCGGCTGCGCCAAGAGGGCGACCATTTCTGCATGGGGAAAACAGTTGCCAGTGCAGTGGAGGGGCGTTTCGAGCAGTCGCGCGGACAAAACCGTCTTATACGTCTCCCAGCCTGTCCCAACGAAATTCGCCGCTGCGACAGGTAGTTCCAGGTGATCGGGCGGGCCGACGCTTTCCGGGCCGGTCGGTCGCATCAGCCAGTGCGGATCACGAACAAAGCAACCCGCGTAGATTTCACCCATGCGGGCGTCGATGATCGCCATTGACGGCGCGCCATTGTCGGGAGCGCCCAGCGCAAGTGCGGCCAGCGACGACACGGCGACGATCGGCCGGTCGATTCCCAACGCGATGCCCTGCGCAGCCGAGATGGCAAGCCGCACGCCAGTGAAGGCACCGGGCCCGCGACCGACCGCGATGGCGTCAAGCTGACTGCGGGTCACGCCAGCTTCGGCGAGCACTTCGTCGCACATCGGCAACAACATTTCTGTATGCCGGCGCGGAGCCAGTTCGCCGCGACTGATCAGTTGCCCGTCACAGATTAGTGCAACCGAACAGAATTCCGTGGCGGTTTCTATGGCAAGCAGTTTCATCCTGGCAGTCTAAGGCCACACCGATTGGCGGCGACGCGAGTCACACGGCCGCTTCACGCGGCCGCAACAGCCAGCGACACAACGCAGGCAGAAAGACGATCGCCGCCACCATGTTGACCAGGAACATGAAGGTGAGCAGGAGACCCATGTCGGACTGGAACTTGAGGTCGGAGAAAACCCAGGTACCGACGCCAACGGCGAGCGTCAGAGCGGTGTAGAAGATCGCGATGCCGGTGGTCTTGAGCGCGCCGAAATAGGCATCGGTCAGCGATTTTCCAGCAAGCATGCCTTCCCGCATCCGGGCAAAAATGTAGATGCCGTAATCGACACCGATACCGACGCCGAGCGCGATGACCGTCAACGTGTTTACCTTCAAGCCGATATTCAACTCCACCATCAAGGCATGGCCCAACTCCGTGACCAGTACCAGTGGCAACACGATGCACAGCGCGGCGAGCGGACTGCGGAAGCTGAGCAGGCACATCAGGAAAACGGCGGCGTATAACAACAACAGCATGTAGCGATCTACGGCACGAACTTCGTCGTTGGTCGCTGCCATCACGCCGACGTTGCCGGTGGCAAGGCGCATGTTGAGCTGGTCGCTGTGGAATTCTTCACCATTCGCCTGCGCCGCAGCGGCTTGTTCCGACAACTGAACGCGCAGGTTGACGTTGCCGCCAGATGACACCTTGTTTTCCTCGCGGAACGCCTTAACCGCAGCAACGACGCGATCAATCGTCGTTGACCGGTGATCTTCGAGGAAGATCATGATGGGAATGGCACTGCAATCAGAGTTGAGCAGCCCCGAATCGGTTTCAAAACCCTGGGTGTCCTGGCGCAAAGTATCCGGCCCTCGCGGCAGCACGCGATAGCGCAGGTTGCCTTCGTTCCAGCCTGCGTGGACGATCTTTGCCGCCATGGGCAAGGTAATGACCTGGGCGACGCCTTCGACGTTGCGCATGTGCCAGGCGAAACGATCGATGGTTT
This sequence comes from Rhodanobacteraceae bacterium, assembly GCA_043752325.1. GTDB lineage: Bacteria > Pseudomonadota > Gammaproteobacteria > Xanthomonadales > Rhodanobacteraceae > Dokdonella. Next base: position 5,521 of record JAYUYW010000277.1, read on the forward strand.
CCATGGCCGGGTAGCTGGTAATGCATGCCGACGGTGCGGCTTCGGCGATCACATTGAGAATGTCTACTCCCAACGCGAACTTGCTGCTTATAAGGTTGGCATCCTGGTTGTAGCGCGCATCAGGACGCAGCTCCGCGACCCCCTTTTGGGCGTCGCCGACCATCACCTGTTTTCCATGCATCAACGCGACGAACCAGATTAGCACGCCGATCACCAGGACTATCGCCGCCGGCACCGGCCGCGAGAACCGCGCCAATACCGTCCACATCTTGTCGAACTGGGTCAGCTGGCGCAGGCGATAGGCGCGCTTTCGCTCAAGGTTACGCAGCGTCGTGTACGACAACAACACCGGCAGCAAGACCAAGTCGGTGAGGATGGTGAGTGCGACGCCGATGGTGGCGGTGATCGCCAATTCGAAGATGATTCGGATCGGGATGATCAGGATGGTTGCGAATCCGATGCAGCCGGCGATCAAGGCGACTGAACCAGGGATCAGCAACATGCGAAATGCCAGTCGCGCCGCCGTATGCGAATCGACGCCTACTCGACTGCGCAATTCCTCGACCGTGCCTTCTTCAAGACCACCGAAAAAGATCTCGCCTCGAAAACGGTTGATCATCTGCTCGCCGTGACTGACCGCGATGGCGAAAATCAGAAATGGGGTGAGCATGTTCATCGGGTCGATGCCGAAGCCGAGCAGGCGCAACGCACCGAGCATCCACAGCACGGACACCAACGCACAGAGCACCGTGAGGCTGGCCAACTTCACCGACGAGGAATAGACGAACAGCAGCAGCCAGGTGAACGCGACGGTCAGCAGGAAGAACACGACGACCGATTTCGCGCCATCGGTGATGTCGCCAACCATCTTGGCGAAACCGATGATATGGATGGATGTATCCGCGTTCTCGTACTTGCCGCGTATCGCTTCAAGCTGGGCAGCAATCTTGTTGTAGTCGACCTTGACACCCTGCTCCGGATTCTCCGGCACTAGGTCGACCCAGATCATCGCGCCCGAGAAATCCTTGGCGACCAGTCGCCCAACGATGCCGGCCTTGACGATATTGGATTGGATCTCGTCGAACTTCGTCTGGTCGGGACTGAAACCTTCAAGGTTCGGGGTGAAGCCGGCCGGGATGACGTTGCCGGCATTGAGCCCGTCCTCGACCACTTCGATGAAACGCACGTTTGGCGTGAAGATCGAACGAAGGCGCGCCTCGTCGACATTGTCGATGCCCTTCGCGGCGAGGGTGACGTCCTCCATCGTGCGCATGAAGGGCAAGGTGAACATATTGCCGTTCTTGGCCACTACTGCGATCAGGATGCGGTTGGCGCCGCCAAACTCCTGCTCGTAGTCGATGAAGGTTTTCATGTACTCGTGTTCGAGCGGAATCTGCTTCTTGAAGCCGGCGTCGATGCGCAATTGCGCGGCGAAGAACCCGAGCAGCAGCGTGAGCAATGCAAACAGGATCAACACGATCGGACGATTGCCGAATACCAGGCGCTCGGCGAAGCGCTGCATGGCGTTAGGCTCGCCGGAGACCTGCGCGGAAGCCGTCATGGAATCACCACTTCATTAACGCCGTTTTCGCCGACAACCAGACCCTTGACGTCGTCGAGCGGCAAGACGTTGCCAAGCGCACCGACGTTGAGGTCCATCGTTCCCCTGAACGCTGCGGCGGAGTCGCGGCGCGCAAGGACCGTTCCGTTCGCGCCCACCAGCACTGCGCCCGCATCGCCAAGCGCAGCGCCGCCGACCAGGCTGAACCCCGTACCGGTTTCTATCGATTTCCAGGTGTCGCCGACGTCGTCCGATTCAAGGACGTTGCCGCGCAGTCCATAGACCAGCACATGCTCGCCCTCGTAGCTAATAACGCCGAACATCGACCCGTCGTAGGGTAGCTTCAGCCGTTGCCAGGTCACGCCATCATCGCGCGAACGATAGGCGCTGCCACGTTCGGCCACGACGAAGAAAGCACCGCTTCCAGTTCGCGCGATACCGTTCAAGTGAGGATCGGTTTCGGCACCGAGTTCCAGTTCGTCCTCGCTGAAAGCGTAGCGGTCGACGGGTTCGTCAGGTGTGCCAGCGATTGCCGTGTCAGCCGCAGTCGCACCAGCGTCATCGACAGCTTTCGTTTTGGTGTTTTCCGTCAACGCCGCAGCAGGCGCTGGCTGTGTCAGTGAAACCCTGTTCCAAACAGCACCGCCGTCTCGCGTTTCCAGCATCAGGTTGTAGGCACCGACGGCATAGCCTCGCTCGGCATCGACAAACATGATGTCGAGCAGTGGCGAACCCTGGCGCGGATCGCGCTGGTCAGGCGCGATGCTACCGTCGAGCGGATCGATGCGCTGCAGCTTCCAGCTTTCGCCGCGATCATCGCTGCGCAGGATCACACCATCGTGCCCTGCCGCCCAGACGCGATCGCCATTGATCGCGATTGCGGTCAGCGTCGCGCGTGTTGGAACCTGCGCTTGCTTCCACGACCTCCCGTCAGCGGACCAGATGATGTTGCCGCGCTCGCCAACTGCAATGATCCGGTCGCCGCTGCGGACGATATCGAGCAACAGAGCGCGGTCGGCGCGCGGCATGATTTCCGCCGATGCCTTCGCTGGATCGGTCCACTCCCGATTGGTCGATACGTCCGCCCGCGATGCCGGCAACAAGGTGGCCAGTAGCAGTGCAAGGCAGGCAATGACAATGTTGGGTGTTCGCATCGTTCCTGCCATGGTCGGCACCGACCGATGGTAGCGCGGGAGGCGATGGATTCGCCTCAGGCAGAAACCGGCAGCGCGTGGAGTGGGTTCGCTTCCGTATGCCCTTCCGTCACGAAGAAGTTACAGCGATGCGACGGATGCCGGCGACATTTTTCCATATTGAAATTGGTATTGGTGATAGCAATCCCGCCATAGCTGCGGCGGGATCGCCAAGCTCTTGTGCCGTGTAAAACGTTACTGGATTCCGCGCTGGCGCAGCGACTGTGGTGCGAAGTTGTCCGAGGTCAGCTTGGTGCCGAAGTTGTACGGAGTCTCCTGGTTGTCCAGTCCGCTGGTTACATAGCGGCCGTTCTTCAAGTCGTGATGGGTTTCCAGGGTCGACCATGTCGTTGGTCGGTCGTAGTAGTTGATCGTCGGGGCATCGGAATAACGCCACAGCTTGCCATCGGTGTCGTAATGGTCAGTGGTCAGGATCTGCCAGCTGTCCTCGTCGAGGTAGAACGTGCGACGCGGATTGATGTGGCTCTGCCCCGGCTTCAACGTGGCCTCAACAACATACACGCGATGCAGCTCATAGCGGAGCATGTCCGGATTGATGAAGTTCGGCGTGACCAGATTGGCGACCTTGGTTGTTGATGCATGCGCCTTGTACGAATTGTACGGCACGTACATTTCACGCTTGCCAACCAGCTTCCAGTTGTAACGATCCATGGCGCCGTTGAACATGTCGAGCATGTCCGAGGTGCGCAGATTGTCCGACGCCGTACCCGGGTTATCGTAGGCGACGTCGGGTGCGCGGCGCACACGGCGCTGCCCAGGGTTGTAAACCCACGCCTGACGCAGTGACTGCTTGGAGTTGAGCGTTTCGTGGACCAGCAGGATCTGCCCGGCAAAGCGAGGCGGCGCAGTCACTTCCTGGTAGAAGTAGATCAGTACGTTGTTGATGTCGGCCAAGGTGGCGCCCTGTCGGTAGAACGGCGACATGCTTTCTTCCTTGATGCGCACCAGCGAATACTGACCGCTCGCAGTCGGCATGGCTTGGTTGGCCCAACGCTGCAGGGTTTCACCCTTGAACTTAAGCTTGTGGTTCCAGATCGCCTCGGCACCGGCAGCAGACGCGTCCGCACTGAGGATGGGGAACGGGATGCCGGACGTCACATTAAGCACGCCATCGCCGCCGGCTTCGAGCGTGCCCGTGGCTGCGTTCTTCATCGACGAATCGTAAACCGACTTCGGCAGCGAGGCGGTCCGATGGGTCGGATAGACCGGCATCTTCCAGTTTGCATATTTTTTGAACATCGCGATCTGACCGGCGGAAATTTTGTCGCCGTAGTCCTTGTAGTTGGACGCGGTGATCGTGAATTCCGGCTTTTCAGAGGGGAACGGATCGGTCTGAAAGCCGCCGGCCTTGAAGCTGGCCGGTGGCTTGGTGATGCCGCCGTCCCATGCCGGAATGGTTCCGGCGGCGTTGGCAGCGCGTTCGGCGCCGACCGGCGACATATCGGTGCCGCTCATGCCGAGCTTGGACGCTTCGCTGGCGGGTGCCTTGGCCTGCGCGAGACCTGCGAGACAGGCAGTAGTGGCCATCGCCAGCAAGGCGATTTTAACGTTGTTCATCGTGGTAGTCCTCATCATCAGAACGAATACTTCGCGGTGAAAGCGACGAAGTCGCGATCATGGATCAGATTGAAGTCCCCAGCCCCAAAGAAATTCGTGTAGCTGATGTCAAACGCGGTCTGGTTGAGATAGTTCAGCTCGGCGC
>JAYUYW010000278.1:0-4020 GCA_043752325.1 Rhodanobacteraceae bacterium
TCCGCCACCAGCTACTTCAACCCGACCGGCGCACCGATCAGCAACTGGTTTCGCCGAGGCTTCGAGGTTCCGCGCGTCGCTGGCAGCGAACTGACCACCTACCGCTTCAGCGGTGCTTTCGAGGGCAGCTTCGAGATTGGCGATCGTGCTTTCGACTGGGACGTCTCTTACCTCAAGAACGAGAACAAGCTGCTTCAGACCGGCTTCGGCGACTTCAATGTCGCGAATGTCCGCGCCGCTGTCGGCCCCTCGTTCCTCAACGCCCAAGGCCGGGTCCAGTGCGGCACTGCCGCAGCCCCGATCGGTTTCGACGTATGCGTACCGTTCAATCCTTTCCTGCCGTTCGGCACCGTGGGGCAGGGCGGGCTTACCAACAATCCGGACCTGCAGCGTTTCTTCTTCCAGGAACTGCATAGCACGGGCGAGACCGAAACCACGGTGATGGCCGCCAACATCACCGGCTCTATCTTCACCCTGCCGGCTGGTGACCTCAGCTTCGCAACCGGTGTAGAAACCCGCAAGGAAGCAGGTGCGTTCACGCCCGACGCGCTGGCCGTTACCGGCGGCTCGACCACCCTGTCCGCCGGCCCCACCAGCGGCGGTTATAACGTTGACGAGGTATACGCGGAGCTTCAGATCCCGATCCTCGCTGATATTCCGTTCGCCCAGGAGCTGTCCATCAATCTGGCCAGCCGCTTTTCGGACTACGACACCTTCGGCGAAACCACCAACAGCAAGGGCGGCTTCAAATGGCGTCCGATCGAGTCGTTGCTGTTCCGTGGCACCTATGCAGAAGGCTTCCGCGCGCCGACCGTTGCTGACCTGTTCGGTGGCGGCTCGCAGACGTTCTCGTTCTACACCGACCCGTGTGATGTCGTGTTTGGCAGCTCGGCCAACAACGCCACGACTCGCGCCAACTGCACCAACGGTGTGGGAGGTGTGGGCGCGTTGGGCGCAGCAGCCAGCACATATCGCCAGCTTCGCCAGGGCTTCGTCCCGACCACCAGCGCCATTGACCAGACGCCGATACCATTTACGAGCGGCTCCAACCCAACGCTGACTCCGGAAACTGCCGTTTCCAAGACGCTTGGCCTGGTCTACAGCCCGGACTTCGTGCCGGGTCTGACCTTGGGGCTCGACTGGTGGAATATCCGCATCGAGAACACCGTCGTTGGCGATACCCCGACCACGATCCTCAACGACTGCTATATCCAGGGCATCGCCAGCCGTTGCTCGCCCGCGCTGTTTGTCCGTGACCCGGCCCAGGGCAACATTCCGATCGTGACATTCGGTAGCCGTAATGCCGGTTTCCGCGAAGTTGAAGGCTACGATTTCGACATCGGGTACCGCTTCGCCACGGACAATTGGGGCTCGTTCAACGTCGGGTCGACGACGACCTACACGTCCAGCGATATCTTCATCTCCACCAACGACCCGCGATTCGAACGATCGTCAGTCGGCCTCGGCACCGACTTCCGCATCCGCTCCAACCTCACTGCGGGCTGGGATATCGGCGACTTCGGCGTGAGCTGGACATCACGTTACTTCTCGTCGATCAAGGAAAGCTGTGTTTACTTCACGCCAAACGTGAATGGCGCTCCGCTGGTCACCGAGCCGCACCTGGAGTGCAACGCGATCACCTTTGCTCCCACCGGCGCTTTCCTGCCCGACGGCAGCCCGGCCAGTGGCCTGTCGCGTCGCAATCGTTCCGGTGCGCTTACGTTCAACGACCTGCAGTTCCGCTGGAAGGCTCCGTGGAACGCTACCGTGGCCTTTGGCGCGAACAACGTGTTCAACAAGGTCGGCCCGGTGTTGTACTCGGCGCCTAGTGCGAACACCTCGTACTACGGCGGCTTCGATATCGGACGTTTCTACTACGCTCGCTACACGCAGCGTTTCTAGAAGCATCTGGTGTAGCTGCACCGTTCCGGCGCAAGCCGGGGCATCCAATGTCAGACTTGGGCCCCCTCACCGGGGCCCATTTTTTTGAATGGTAAATTCTGAAGCAGGATATTCATGGAGCGCGATTCATGCCCTCACGACTAAATCGCGTGTTGCCATTGCTGCTGTTGGTTGGCGCCGGCGTTATCCTTCTTGCCAGCGGCTGGCTCGACCGGCTGAGGCCCGAAGCCTTGATCACCACGCATGCTGAATTGCGGCAGCAGGTGGAAAGCCATCGACTGCAATCTGGTCTGATCCATGTGTTTGCGTTGGCGTTAGTGGTGGCGACCGCGATGCCAGGAGCGCTGTTACTGGTCCTGGCTGGCGGTTTGATGTTTGGCGCCGTTGCCGGGACACTGCAATCACTTGTTGGTGTCTGCCTAGGCGCGATCATTCTGTTCTTCGCCAGTCGCCACGCATTCGAAGGGGGCACGCGCACAGTGCCCGCGCTGGTCGAACGCATCCGCGCGAGCTACCAGGCGCACCCATGGAGTTACACGATGTTTCTGCGCCTCGTGCCCGTGCTCCCGTTCGGCGCAGTGACGCTCGCGCTGGCCTGGCTGCGTTGCCCGCCGCGGCTTTTTCTGATGACTACCCTGCTTGGCAGTCTTGCCATGTTGTCGCTGCAGTCGATGATTGGCGCAAATCTGGTCGAGCTGCTCGCCCGCGACGGCGGCTGGTCACCACGCAGCTTGCTCGCTCCGGGGATCTTGTTGCCCAGTGTCGCGTTGGCCTTGCTCGCTCTGACGCCGTTGCTCGTCGAGCGCCTGCGACTGATTTCTTCATCGCGCTCCGCTAGGGAGTAGCGCTTGACCAGTCTCGCGACAGCCAACAAAAGAGAAGCGGGCGGCAGCCGGCGAAACCCTTGACCAGATTGGCGACAGCGAATCAAAAGAGCGACGCAGCAGGCCGGCGAAACAGTCGACCAGTCTGGAGACAGCCAGCTAGGGATATGCCGCACGCAGGTCCATCGTTAACAAGCGGATAAGCCCAAAAAGGCCTCTCGCGACTGCGCGAGTCAGGACCAAGCTGGTATAACGGTCAGCCACACCCCACGACGATCGAAACGCATGCGACTACGCATTCCGCTCGCCGCGCTGTTGTTCCTTGCCGGCCCGGCGTGGCTGTCGGAATCCGCGTTGGCCGCGAAAATCACGGTTGACGTCAGCGGCCTCGACCCTCCACTGGATGATGCCGCCGTCGTGGCGATAGAGATCACCCAGTACGTTGACCGCGACGTATCCGCAACGCAGGCTCAGCGACTGCATGACCGCGCCGAAGGCCAGATTCAGACCGCGCTGCAAGCGTACGGCTACTACCACGTGAAGGTGGAAGGTGAGCTGCGAAAGGTGGGTGAAAACTTCATATCGGAGTTGAAGGTCGATCACGGCGAACCTGTGACCATCGCTGAATCCAAAGTGGTCGTCGACGGCGATGCGATGGATCGCCAGCGCGTGATGAAGGCAGTCGACGGATTCCATCCCAAGGACGGCGAGGTGTTCGACCACGCCATTTACGAGCGCAGCAAGACCGAAATTACCGCCGCGTTGTTCAGTGCCGGCTACCTTGATGCGCTGCTTGAGCGCCATCGGGTCGAGGTGACCCGCGATGCCAACAGCGCCGTCATCGATCTCTACTGGAAGGCTGGCCCGCGCTACAAATTCGGCGAGACCACGTTTGACGAAAGCCAGTTCGATGAACGTTTCCTCGAGCGCTACATCCCCTACGAGAGCGGTGATTGGTACTCGCAAGAGGAATTATTGCAGTTGCAACAAGGCTTGATAGACGCCAACTATTTCTCGATTGTCCAGGTCCAGCCCGATTCCGAAAAAGCCGTCGACGGCGTGGTTCCAATCAACGTCCTGCTCGCGCCCGCCAAGCGCAATGTCTATACCGGGGGCGTGTTCGTTGGTACCGATACGGGCCCCGGTGTGCGCGGCGGTGTCGAGAGGCGTTGGGTGAATCGACAGGGGCACAAAGCGAAAATCGAAGCGCTGCTGGCGCAGCGTCTTACAACGCTCACGGGTCTATACAGCATTCCCAAACCCGGCAAGGACAACCACAGCTGGAACTTCGGCG
>JAYUYW010000279.1:0-4020 GCA_043752325.1 Rhodanobacteraceae bacterium
GTCGGCAGTGTCGGCAGCCTGGCCGTGCCGGCTGGCGCCACGGTTATTTCGACCGAAGGCATGACGGTGATGCCGGGCATGTGGGACATGCATGTTCATCTGATGATCAACGGGCATTCGGACTACACCTACTGGGACAAGACCTACCTTCCGCGCTTTCGCGACACCATCATGCCGGCGTCGGCGAAGCAGTTGCTATTGGCCGGCGTGACCGGCGCACGTGATCTCGGCGCGCCGCTGGATGACTCGATCTACATTCGCGACGCGATCAATCGCGGTGACATTCCCGGCCCAACGTTGTTCGTGTCTGGACCTTTCATTCAGAAAAAGTCGTATCCGGGCACCGAAGCGTTTCGCTGGGGCGTGGACTCGCCGGCCGACGCGCGCGCCAAGGTCAAGCGCATCGCCGAAGCTGGTGTCGACGTAGTCAAGCTGATCGACCAGGACCAGATGAGCGACGCGGAAATCGCAGCCATCGTTGACGAAGCGCACAAGCACAAGCTTCCAGTCGTCGCGCATTCCCATCGCCCCGACGAAATCCGCCGTGGATTGAAAGCCGGCGTTGATGATTTCGAACATACCGGGCTGGCCGCGTCACCGGAATATCCTGCTGACATCATCGCGGCCTTGCGTGAACGCACTGCCGATATGGCAAAAGGCCCTCTGTTCTGGACGCCCACCATTGAGGGCCTCTACAACTTCCCGTATACGGTCAAGCACCACGAGTTCATCGACGGCGACGAGTGGCACGAAGGCCTGCCGCGGGACATCGTCGCGGACATCCGCAAGTCGCTCGCTCATCCCGAGCGAATAAGCTATTTCCAGCAGACGCCGCAGCGCTGGCCGACCCTGAAGCGCAAGTTCGAGCAACTACGTGAATCGGGCGTCGTCATGCTGATCGGTACCGATTCCGGCATTCCAATGAAATTCCACAGCGGCAGCACCTGGCACGAGCTGGACGTGTGGGTGAACAAGCTGGGTGTGCCAGCCATCGACGCGATTCGCGCGGCAACGTATTGGCCCGCCGTCGCGATGAAGGCCGACAAGGACTACGGCACCGCGACGGAGGGCAAGTACGCCGACCTGATCGCCGTGCGTGGCGACGTGCTTGCCAACGTAGCGTTGCTGCAACGCGTCGACATCGTCATCAAGCATGGCAAGCGAGTGAAGTAATCGAGCGCGGCGACGTTCCCGGGCGAACGAAGTGATGGCTGGTTGAAACCAGCCATCGACCATTTTCCGCTACCCTGCGCCGGTCCCGACCCAAGCACGACTCATGACCGACACCGACGCAGCACCGCCGCAAGGCTGGCGCGCACTTATCGCTGGCGCCGATGAGCACGAACGCGTCGCCTTGTTGTGGTCGTTCCTGTTTTTCTTTTGCCAGTTGTTCGGCTACTACATCCTGCGGTCCGTGCGCGAATCGCTGATCGCCGCCGATGGGGCACGACTGCTTCCGACGGTTTTCACGTCGGTCTTCATCTGCATGCTGGCGCTGATGCCGCTGTATGGAGCGCTCGTCGCCCGCGTGCAGCGTCGCCATTTCATGCCTTCGATTTATGTGATTGTGATCGCATCACTGATCGCATTTTCGATGTTGCTGGATCGCTCGATGTCGACCCAGACGGCGACCGCCTTCGCGATCTTCCTGACCGTGATCAATCTGTTCACCGACTCGGTGTTCTGGAGCTTCATGGCGGACATCTTCGTCAGCAACCAGGCCAAGCGCTTCTACGCGATCATCGCGGCGGGTGGCACGGCGGGGGCAATCCTTGGACCACTGGCGACGCGCTTTCTGGTCGCGCATGTTGAAGTGTCCGGGCTGATGCTGATTTCTGCCGCGTTCTACGCATTGTGCTTTGGTTGCCTGCTGCGTCTGATTCCCTGGGCGCGCGGACAGGAGCTACGCAACAAACGTCCCAATGGCGATCAGTTGATTGGTGGATCGATCCTGGCAGGTGCCAAGGTCGTCTTTCAGAAACCCGCGCTGATCGCTCTGATGCTGCACATGTTCTTCGGCGTCAGCGTCGGCACTTTCATCTACAACGCACAGGCGCAAACGGTGGGCGCCATGAATCTGTCAAGTGTGGATCGCACCCAGTATTTCGCGACGATCGATCTGGCGATGAATATTTCGGTGTTGCTGATCCAGGTACTGGTAACGCGCACCTTGCTGATCCGATTCGGCGTCGGTCCCTTGCTGTTGATTCCCGCAATCGCCGCTGGCCTTGGCATGGGCAGCATCGCGCTCGCGCAAGGCGCGATGATGCTGGCGGCCGTGCAGGTCGGCACGCGCGGACTCTCGTTCTCGTTTGTCAAACCCGCGCGCGAATCATTATTCACGCTCGTTGATCGCGAGGCGCGCTACAAAGCGAAAAACTTCATCGACACGGTGATCTATCGTGGTTCCGACATGGTGACCAGTTGGGGCTATTACGCGCTCGGTGCGATTGGCCTAGGCATCGCCGGCAAGGCTGGCGTCTGGTTTGGCGTGGCCATGGTCTGGTTGCTGGTAGTGATCTGGCTGATCCGACTCACCTGCAACATGCGCGACCAGCGCCAGGATGAGGAAATCAACCGGGTGATCGCCGAACGGGCGGTTCCGTGAACACATCGAGCAGGACGTGATGATCGAGACCATCAGCGAGCAACGATGTTTCGGCGGCGTCCAGGGCACGTATCGACACGCGTCGGCCGCCACCGGCGGAGCGATGAAGTTCTCGGTCTACCAGCCCCCACGCGGAACACGCGGCACCATTCCAGTGCTGTATTTCCTTGCCGGGCTCACCTGCACGCATGAAACGTTCGCGATCAAGGGCGGTGCGCAACGCGTCGCCGCGGAACTGGGTTTGATGCTGGTGATGCCTGACACCAGTCCACGTGACACCGGCATCGATGGCGCGACCGGCGACTGGGAATTCGGCGAAGGGGCAGGCTTCTACCTTGATGCCATAACCGAGGACTATCGCAGCCGCTTCCGCATGGAAACTTACATCAGTTCGGAGCTGCCGGAAGTGGTTGGTACTAACTTCCCAAACGCCGACCTCTCGCGCGAAAGCATTTTCGGCCATTCGATGGGCGGCCATGGCGCAATGACCATGGCATTGAACCGCACGGATCGCTATCGCTCGGTGTCGGCGTTTTCGCCCATCGTTGCACCCAGCCAGGTGCCATGGGGAAAGAAGGCATTTCCGCTGTTGCTGGGCAGTGATCGCGGATGCTGGGAGCGCTACGACACTGTGTCGCTGTTGCTGTCGGGACAGCGCTTTCCCGGAACGATCCTGATCGACCAAGGGCTCGACGACCAATTCCTCGACACCCAGTTGAAACCCGAGCTGTTCGAGTCAGCCGCGATCCAGGCCGGTCAGCCCTACGAGTTGCGTCGCCATGACGGCTATAACCACAGCTACTGGTTCATCCAGAGCTTCATCGAAGACCACCTGCGCCACCACGCGGCGGCGCTGAAGTAGCTGCTACGGCGAAGTCGCCGGCGTAATGCGCCAGATGCGATTGCCGACATCGTCGGCGACCAGCAAAGCGCCGGCCTTGTCGACGACGACGCCAACCGGACGGCCCTGCGCGTTTTCGTCCTTGTCGAGAAAGCCGGTGAGGATGTCTTCGGCTTCACCCGACGGCAGCCCATTCGTGAAAGGGACGAATATCACCTTGTAACCACTATGCGGTTTGCGGTTCCATGAACCATGCTGACCGATGAAGACGCCGCCGACATAGCGTTGCGGGAGTAATGCAGCGTCGTAGAACGCCAGGCCGAGCGATGCAGTGTGTGGGCCGAGCGCGTAGTCTGGCGCGATCGCCGCGGCAACCAGGTCGGGGCGCGGTGGCTTGACGCGCACGTCCACATTCTGGCCGTAGTAGCTGTACGGCCAGCCGTAAAACGCGCCGTCTTTCACTGATGTCATGTAGTCGGGAACGAGATCGCTGCCGATTTCATCGCGCTCGTTGACAGTGGTCCAGAGCTCGCCGGATTGAGGCTGGAAGTCCATGCCGTTCGGGTTGCGC